>JBAQXA010000157.1:0-2286 GCA_049299195.1 Nocardioides sp. | reverse complement strand
TCCACAAGACCAACGTGCTGGTGCACTCCGGCAAGGTCTGGAGCCGGATCGTCGGCGAGGTCGGGGCGGAGTTCCCCGACGTCAGCGTCGACTACCTCCACATCGACGCGGCCACCATCTTTATGGTCACCGATCCGGGCCGCTTCGACGTGATCGTCACCGACAACCTCTTCGGCGACATCATCACCGACCTCGCGGCCGCGATCACCGGAGGCATCGGGCTTGCCGCCTCCGGCAACATCAACCCCGACCGCACGACGCCGTCGATGTTTGAGCCGGTGCACGGCTCGGCCCCCGACATCGCTGGGCAGCAGAAGGCCGATCCCACCGCCGCAATCCTCTCCGGGGCGCTGCTTCTCGACCACCTGGGGTATGCCGCTGCGGCAGCCGCGATCGAGGGCGCGGTGATGGCGGATCTCGCCGACCGCACCGGCCCTCGGCCCACGGCCGAGGTAGGCGACGCCATCGCCGCCCGCCTCGCCTGAGCACCTCGCCGACCCGCAAACCGACCAGATAGCGTGCCCCCTATGCAGATCACCACCACCCTGAACGACCGGGCGGTCGACGACGCGAGACTCACCGAGATCTTGGCGAACCCCGGGTTTGGCGTGCACTTCACCGACCACATGTTCACCGCTGAGTGGACCCCGGCCGCGGGGTGGCACGACGCCCGGATCACGCCATACGGTCCGCTCACGCTCGACCCGGCCACAGCAGTGCTGCACTACGCGCAGGAGACCTTCGAAGGACTCAAGGCCTACCGGCACGGCGACGGCTCGATCTGGACGTTCCGAGCCGGGGCCAACGCGGCGCGCATGGTGCGCTCGTCCCATCGGCTCGCGCTGCCCGTGTTGGAGGCCGACGACTTCCTGACCGCGGTTAACGCGCTGGTCGCCGTCGATCAGCGCTGGGTGCCGGAGCAGGAGGGGGAGAAGAGCCTCTACCTGCGCCCGTTCATGTTTGCCTCCGAGCGCTTCCTCGGCGTCCGCCCGGCGCAACACGTGACCTTCATGGTGATTGCTTCGCCGGCGGGCTCCTACTTCCCGCAGGGGATCAAGCCGGTCACGCTCTGGCTGACCACCGAGTACACCCGCGCCGGTCACGGCGGCATGGGCGCGGCCAAGACCGGTGGCAACTACGCCTCCTCGCTGGTGGCGCAGCAGGAGGCCTACGCCAACGGCTGCGACCAGGTGGTCTTCCTCGACGCGCAACAGGGGACCTATGTCGAGGAGCTCGGCGGCATGAACCTCTACTTCGTCTACCGCGACGGCACCATCGTCACCCCGGCGCTCGGCACGATCCTGGAGGGGATCACGCGCTCGTCGATCATCACGCTGGCCGGCCAGCTCGGGCACAAGGTCGAGGAGCGGCATTTCGCGATCGACGAGTGGCGCAAGGGCGTCGAGAGCGGCGACATCGTCGAGGTCTTCGCCTGCGGGACGGCGGCAGTGGTCACCCCGGTCGGCGAACTGCGCTGGGACGGCGGCTCGACGCCGGCGCCCGCCTCGACCGAGGTGACGATGCGCCTGCGCAAGGCGCTCGTCGACATCCAGTTCGGCCGGGCCGCGGACACCTTCGGCTGGCTTGAGCGCGTCTGCTGATCGGCCCACTACTGTCGTCACCACTGATCTGCGCCCGCTGATCCGAACCTGTCTAGGAGGACGCACATGGTGGGTCTCGTGGTTCTCGTCGTTGCCATCGTGGTGCTCTTGCTGGGCTCGATGAGGCTCTGGGGTCCTGAGCCCACCCGCAACCGCGTCTTGTTGAGCACGATGGCGGCGATCGTGGCGTGCACCGTGGTGTGGATGATCATCGGGGCCACGTTGGGGCTGCCGGCCGCGCCGGCGTACCAATTTGTGCCGACGCTGGTGATGGTGGGGCTCGTCGTCTTGCTGAGCCGGCGCGCGCGTGGGGTGCTGCTCCCCGAGTCTGACTGACGGGCCTGCTCGCGGGACCGGATCGAGTGACCGGACGCGGCCGCTGCGCGGCGGTGAAGGTCCCGCGTTCGCAGCCGCCCCACAGGTAACCTCGCAGGGTGTCTGCTTCCCCACTGGGCTCGCCAGCCGGTTCGCCAGCCGCTCCGTTGCCGCCACCCGGCCTCACCGTCGGTGGCTACGAGATGTTGGCGCGCATCGGCGAAGGCGGGATGGGCGTCGTGCACCTGGCCCGGCAACCGGGCGGGCCGCGGGTCGCGCTGAAGGTCATCCGCCTCAACGTCGTCGGTGACGACGAGGGCCGGATCCGACTCGCGCGTGAGGTCAACTCCCTGCGCCGCGTACGCAGCCC
>JBAQXA010000156.1:0-3231 GCA_049299195.1 Nocardioides sp. | reverse complement strand
ATACCAGGCCTTGCCGTCCTGGCTGAGTGCCTGGGTGGCGGTCACCGGGTCGGCCAGCAGGTCTTGAACCAGCAGAACGTGCGTGGTGTCGGCGCGCAGCCGCGACACCAGATCCGTGTACTGCGTGCGCGCCGAGGGGGTCAGGCCTGCCGGGTCCTCCATCGCGACGAAGAGCATGGTCTTGGAGCCCTGCTCGCCGAAGGCCTCGCTCATTCGGTCGAGGGTTTGAAAAGACGCCACGTCGCGGGGGATCAGCTGGACGGATTGTTTCTGCACCACCGTTTCCAGTTGCGGGAACAGCAGGGCCAGGACCACCGCCAGTCCGACCCAGGCGCCGATCACCAACGCCTTGTGTCGCACGGTGAATCGGGCCAACGCGCCGAGGCGCTCGCTGTACTCCCCGGAGGTCTTGGCAGCCGAAATGGTGCGTTCACGCACCCGGGTGGCGGCGGCGTCGGGCGGGTCCGCTTCGTGGCCGTCGACGCTCAAGGGCGCACCGCAGGGCGCTCGGACACCAGGTCGTCCGCGGGCATGTCGTGGCGGACGACGCGGACCCGGCCACCGGGTAGACAAGCCATGTAACCGTGGCGCTTGCCGTACAACTCCCACGCCGCGAAGCACTCGTCGGCGGCCACGGTGAAGCCGTAGCCGTTGGAGAACTCGACACGCAGCGTGCCGTCGTCCTCGCAGGTGGCGAGCGTGCAGACGCTACCGGCGAAATTCAACAACGGGCGCTGATGATTCGGTACGTCATTCGGGTCGACCATCACGTCTTCGGCCGGGTGTGCCCCCACCGCAGGAAGCGACAAGCGCAGTGGTCGGGTAACGACCAGCTCGTTGTAGTCGGCCATGGTGAGTACCAGGCCGCCAACCAAGCTGACGCGCTGGACCTCGCAGGCTTCGATCCACTGGGTGATCATGAGACCTCTCTACCTCGATCTGATTCGTAACGATACCATCAGTATCGGTGCGCTACTAATAGTGTTGTTTCGTGTGGATCGGGTTGGCCCGGCTACCTCTCGTCGTGGACTATCAACGCGATGCTGCGCTCCAGTCCGATCGCGACGTCTTCGGTGGAGGCGCCGTGCCGGACCCACGCGATCAGGCTGGCCAGCCAGATATCGCCGACCAGGGCGGCAACTCGGTGTTGTGTCGGGCTCGGCTCCTCACCGGCGATCGCCAGCCCGATCAGGTGCTCGATGACCCCCGCCGCGCGGGCCACCTCGGCGCTCGCGCTGCCATCGGCGACGACGAATGCGCGGGTCACGGCCTCGGTCAGGGCCGGCCGAGCGCGCCATTCCTGGCATAGTCGGGTGTTCAACTGCTCCACCCGCAGGCGCGGCGATCCCGCTGTGACCGTCCAATCTCGTTCAGCGCCAATACGTTCGAACTCACGCGCGAGGACGGCGATCAGCACGTGCGGCTTCGACGGAAAGTAGCGATACAGGGTGCCGACTGCCATGCCCGCACGATCGGCGATGGCGCGCATCTTCACGGCGTCATATCCACCGCTCGTGGCGATCGTCGCGGTGCAGTCAAGGATGATCTCGCGTCGGCCGAGTCTCCCGGTGAGGAAATCGTGCCTGATCGATTCGGTTGTCGTCATCGGCGGTCCGCAGCCTTTCGCGTGCTTAGGGCTGTCAGAGCGGTGACACTGTCACGTTCAGCCGCGGCTAGGGATGACCAGTATCGCTACGCTACCGTTGGTACCATAACGTGGTGAGAGTCGTAATGACCAGACAATCCCGGCGACGGAAACGGCGTTGAGCGAACATGTGTTGCCCGACGGCGACGACGCCGATCCGCGTCGGGCGCGGTCACGGACCCGACTGCTCGACGCCGCCGCTCACCTGCTCAGTACCGGCGGAGTCGAGGCGGTCACGATCGAGGCGGTCACCAAGGCCTCGAAGGTCGCACGAACCACCCTCTACCGCCACTTCACCAGTTCCTCCCACCTTCTCGCCGCCACCTTCGAGCGACTCCTGCCCCAGGTCACCCCGCCGCTTCCGAGCTCAGTTCCCCTGCGAGAGCAGCTGATCGAACTGCTCACCCGTCAGGCAACCTTGTTCGCCGAGGCACCCCTTCACCTCACCACCCTCGCCTGGGTCTCACTAGGGCCTTTGTCGCCAGATGGTAAAGACGCGGGCCACACGCAGTCACTGCGAAAAAGGGTCGTCGACCAATACCGCCAACCGTTCGACACCATCCTGCAGAGCCCCCAAGCGCGCGACGAACTCGATGACTTCGACGTCGAACTCGCCATGTGCCAACTCGTCGGACCACTCGCCTTCGCACGCATGACCGGACTCCACACCATGAGCCGGCACCACTGCGAACACATCGTCGATGACTTCCTGACGGCGCATCAACGCATGCGCCCCGGAGGTCAACCAGCCTCAGCTCGCGATTTCTCACCGAAGTAGACAGATTAACGCAGACGCCAAGCCGTGATTCCACGCGCGTGGCGATTGAGTTGTAGCGGCGGCAATCTAACCGTGTCTCGTTTCTAGAGAAACGAGACCGGCTTACGGGGAACACTCCCCCGTCGCATCGCCCCAGGTGGCGCCGTCTCATTTCTACTTAGAAACGAACAGCCGCCGATCTTGATAGACGCCGTGGACCGTCGGGTGTTCATCCCTCGCGGCCTTGCCGTTGGCGACGCCTTTCTCATTTCGGGACCGTGCTGAGTCCTCAGACAAGACCGAGCGTGTCGTGGCGGGGTCGCGAGGTCGTCTTTGGGTGGGATTGGCGTCGTGGTTCAAGCCCCTCGCACGGAGGCAACGTCCCAGTTTGTTTCGGGCGTTGAAGCCCTCAACGAAGACCGACGCCGTGCGGGTCGCTGGGATCGCGAACAGCTCATCGGAGGGAAGGCCATCGAGCCTCGTAAGTAGAGCGCTGCGCATCCTGCTGGGGTTTTGACCAGCACCAACACCCGCTATCGGTCGGAGGTAATACCAACGTGAAACTCTTCTGCGGCATCGACTGGGCCGAGGCCCACCACGACGTCGCCATCATCGACGGCGACGGTCACCTGGTCGCCAAGAAACGCATCACCGATGACCCGGCGGGGTTCGCCGAGCTCATCGAAATACTCACCGCCGCCGGCGACGAATCCGAGGACCCGATTCCGGTGGCGATCGAAACCCCACGCGGGCTGCTGGTCAGTGCGCTACGCGCGACCGGTCGGGCGGTGTACGCGATCAACCCGCTCGCAGTCGCCCGCTACCGGGA
>JBAQXA010000155.1:0-4918 GCA_049299195.1 Nocardioides sp. | reverse complement strand
GATCAACACCGACGGCACCGTGAGCAACGTCGCCGGCACCGGCACCGCGGGCAGCACCGGTGACGGCGGTCAAGCGACCGCCGCCCGGCTCAACGCCCCGGTGCGGTTGACCTTCGACTCGGCGGGCGACCTCTTCATCGCCGACTCGGGCAACAACAAGATCCGCAAGATCACCATCAGCACGGGCGTCATTACGACGGTCGCCGGCACCGGCACCGCGGGCAACACCGGTGATGGCGGGCTCGCCACCGCGGCGCGCTTGCGGACGCCGTACGACGTGGCGTTTGGTCCCGACGGTTCGATGTTTATCGCCGACCGGGCCAACCACAAGATCCGCAAGGTCAACATGTCCACCGGCGTGATCACGACCTTTGCCGGCAACGGCACCGCGGGCTTTAGTGGGGACGACATCGTCGCCACGACGTCGCGCCTCAACTCGCCCTACGGCGTGGATGTGGCGGCCGACGGCAGCGTCTACATCGCCGACTACGACAACGAGCGGATCCGTCGGGTGGATACCAACGGGATCATCAGCACCGTCGCCGGCACCGGGATCGCGACCGCCAACGGCGACGGCGGCCCGGCCGTCGAAGCCGGGTTGCACAAGCCGACCTACGTGCTGGTGCAGCCGAGCGGGGATCTCTACATCGGCGAGGCCAACAACAACCGGGTCCGCTACGTCCACGACAACCTGATCGACACCCTGGCGGGCAGCGGTCAGTTCGGATACGTCGGGGACGGCACGTTCCCGCTGTTCTCGACCTGGCAGCGGCCCTCGTCACTGGCCTTCGACTCAGCGGGCAACCTGTGGATCGCGGACCGACAGAACCGACGCTTGCGGGTGATCAACGCCTCTTGAGGCTGACCCGCGCCGCTGGTCGGGTGGGCGGCGCGGCTACGCCGTGAGGGCGGCGTACTCCTGCGCGATCGCGGCGCCGAGTCGGGCGTTGTGGCGCACCAACGCGATGTTGGCGCGCAGGCTCTCCCCGCCGCTGATCTCCACGATCCGGCCGAGCAGGTAGGGCGTGATGTCCTTGCCGCTCACCCCGAGCCGGTCGGCATCGCCGAGCGCCTGATCGATGATCGCGCCGATCTCGTCGGCGGGGATCTGCTCGGCCGCCTCGATCGGGTTGGCGACGACCAGACCGGCGGCGGCGCCGAGCCCCCACTGCGCGGCCATCATCTGGGCCACCTGCCCGGCTGAGTCGACGCGCAGCGGAGTGCCGAAGCCGCTCGTGCGCGAATAGAAGGCCGGGAACTCATCGGAGCCCACCGTCACGACCGGCACGCCCAAGGTCTCGAGGGTCTCGAGGGTGAGCCCGATGTCGAGGATGCTCTTGACCCCCGCGCTCACCACGGCCACCGGAGTAACGGACAGCTCGGTCAGGTCGGCGGAGATGTCGAAGCTGTCGGCCGCGCCCCGGTGGACGCCGCCCAGGCCGCCGGTCACGAAGACTCGGATGCCCGCGAGAGCCGCGAGCCGCATCGTCGCGGCGACAGTGGTGGCGCCATGGGCGCCGGTGGCGACGATGTAGGGCAGGTCCCGCACGCTGACCTTGCGGACGTCGGGATCGCTGCCGAGCAGCTCGAGTTGGTCGGCGCTGAGCCCGATGCACGGGCGGCCGCCGATCAGGGCGATCGTCGCCGGGGTGGCGCCCTGGTCACGAATGATCTGCTCCACCTCGCGCGCCATGGCGACGTTGTCGGGGTAAGGCATGCCGTGGCTGATGATCGTGCTCTCCAACGCGACCACGGGTCGGTGCTCGCGGAGGGCGGCTTCGACCTCGGGGGTGAGGGTGATGAGGGGATTCACGAGCGCTCCTCGGGCATTGTCGGGACGAGCTCACCCAGCCGCGGGTGCACGGTGTGGGGCGAGGTCACGGTCAGGGCGGCGACGCGGTGACCAAACGCGGCCGCATCGAGCGGCTCGATCCCGTGCACCACGCCGTGACAGTACGCCGCGACGAGGGCATCTCCCGCGCCGGTGACGTCAACGGCTTCGATGGGCTCGATCTGCAGGTGCTGCGGTTCCCGGCCGAGCTCAAACATCGTGGAGCCGTCGCGGTGGTGGCACCAAACGCGGCCTACGCCGACCGCGTGCAGGGTGGCCGCCGCCGCCGCGACATCCGCGGCACCGGTCATCGCGAGGAGTTCGGCCCGGTTGGGGGTCAGCGTGTGCACCGGCCGCGCGGGGTCGAGCACCGACCAGAGCCGCTTGGCCTTGGGCTCCGAGACCGGCTCGATCACCACGGGCACACCGGCAGCGGCCGCCAGATCAAGCAACTCGGCAAGGGTGTCGGCCGAGAGGTTCGCGTCGGCCACGACGAGGGCGGCGGCTGCCACGTGGTCAGCTGCGTCGGGCACGTCGGCGAGGCGGAACTCATCGGTCGCGGTCATGTCGGCGACCGCCACGACCAGCTCCCCGTCGTGGTCGATGACGGCGGTGTAGCTGCCGGTCGGCTGTGACCCGGTGACCAAGTGGGTGGCGTCGACCCCGGCCGACTCACACGAGCGCCGGACCAGGTCGCCCAGGGAATCCGCGCCGATCTGCGCCAGGAGGGTCACCGGCCAGCCGAGCCGGGCGAGGTTCTCTGCGATGTTGCGCCCGACGCCACCGGGGGTGGTGCTGGTGGTCCCCGGGTTGCTGGTGGCGGGGAGGGCAGGGTCCAGGCTGCGCGCCAAGATGTCGACATTGGCCCCACCGACCACCACCACGCGCTCCCTAGCGGGTGCGACCTCGTGCGCTGCGGCGTGCACGGCATCGTGCGCTGCGGTCATGGGGGACATGGGAGCCGACTCTATGCGCCCCTCACCGCCCACCCCTAGCGCGACCGGGCACTTATTCCGGCCCGAGAGCGGCGAGCGGGCACTTATTCCAGGCTCGGGAGGCTCAGACCAGGGCGCGGAGCCCACGCTTGCGGAGTTGATCGGCGACGATCACCCGCTGCAGTTCGCTCGCGCCCTCCCAGATGCGCTCGACGCGCAGCTCGCGATAGAAGCGCTCGGCGACGTTCTCCCGCATATAGCCGCGCCCTCCGAAGATCTGCACGCACCGGTCGGCGACCCGCCCGGCCATCTCCGCGGCATACAGCTTCACCATCGAAGCGCGGGCGTGCAGCACCTTGCGATCCGCGCCCGCATCAACGGAGCGGGCGGTTTCGTAGACCATCGCGCGGGCGGCGAAGAGCTCGGTGGTCGAGTCCGCCAGCATCGCGGCGACGAGTTGGCGCTCGATAAGCGGGAGGCCGCCGATGATCCGCCCCTCGGCGAAGGCAGCGGTCTCTTCGATCAGTCGCTCGGCTGCGCCGAGGCAGCGAGCGGCGACCATGACCCGCTCGAAGCGGAACCAGTCGTGGGCGAAGGTCATCCCCTGGCCCTCCTCGCCGACGAGGTTGGCGACCGGCACGCGCACCCCCTCGAAGGCCACGATCGGATGGTGATGGGCAAACGTGTGGGTGTATGCCGGGGTGCGCACCACCCGCATGCCGGGGGTGGGGTTGTCCACAACCAGCAGGACATGCTCACCCGCGTGGGGACCGTCGGTCAGCACCGCCTGCACGAAGACGTAGTCGGCCTCGTTGAAGGAGGTGACATGCCACTTGGTCCCGTCGATCACATAGCTGTCGCCCTCACGGCGAGCCGTGGCGCGGAGCTCGGAGACATCTGACCCGGCGTCCTCCTCGGTGATCGCGTAGCACTCGGACCGCTCCCCACGGATCGTCGGGAGCAGCCACGTCTCCAAGGCGTGCGCGGAGGCGACCTCCGGCCACCAGCCCGGCGGGGTGGCCATCACCCAGGCCAGCGCGTTGGTGACCCGGCCGGCCTGCTCTTGGACGAGCACCTGCTGGAGAGTGGTGCAGCCTTGGCCGCCCAGGTCTCGGGGCAGGTTGGTGGCGTAGAGACCCTCGGCGAGCGCGCGCTGCTTGACCGACGCAGCGACACCGTCGGGCAACTCGCCGCCGTGCTCCTCGGCATACAGCTCATGAGGGATGAGGTCGTCGCAGAAGGCGCGCGCACGATCCTGCAGGGCGAGGTCGGTCGGGGTGAGTCCGTACATGCCGGCGTGCTCCTCGGTCAGCTGCCGTTGGGGCGGTCCTAAACGGTGGTTCAGTTTAGGTCGGAGGGGTCGGCAGGACCAGAGAAATCGATCCTTGACTCGCCGTTCAGCCGTGTGCGACGGTCGCCACATGGCAGCGGAAGCGCGGAACCTGCCCCCAGCGGGGCCCCGAGACGTGGTGGTCGTCGGCGGCGGCACGATCGGCGCTTGGTGCGCCTGGTTCTTGAGCGAGGCGGGGCTGTCGGTCACCCTGATCGAGGCCGACGTCTTGGGTGCAGGGGCGAGCCCGCGTGCAGCGGGCATGGTCCGGGCCCAAGGTGGTACGCCGGCGGCGGTGCGGCTCGGTCAGTGGACCCAGGAGTTCTACCGCGGCCAATCCGAGCGCCTCGGCATCGACTCCGGGTTCGTTTCGACCGGCTACTACATGCCGTGTTTCAGCGAGCCGGAGGTGGCCGCCGCGCACGAGCGGATCGCCATGCAGCGCTCGCTCGGGCTCGACTCCGAGTGGGTCGACGCCGATGAGTTCGACGCGCGCAATCCGGCGGTGGCGCCCGGGCTCACACTCGGCTCCTCGTTTTATGCCGCAGACGGCTGGCTGGACCCGCCGCGCAACGTGCTGGCCTACACCGCCGCGCTGTTCACGAGCGGGGTGGACGTCCGTGAGCGCACCGCGTTTACCGGACTGATCACCGACGGCGACCGAGTCACCGGCGTGCGCACCTCCGGCGGCGAGATCGCGTGTGGTGCCGTCGTGCTGACCGGCGGCCCTGGCTTAGCGGCCGTCGGCGCTGCGGCAGGCGCACGGATCTGGACCGGCGCTGCTCGGCATCAGGTGGTCGTGACCGAGGCGCACCCCGACCT
>JBAQXA010000154.1:0-2233 GCA_049299195.1 Nocardioides sp. | reverse complement strand
CGCCGTGCCGATGTTCGAGTTCGCCGTGCGCACGACGATCTCGCGCTTCGACCTCGACTCGGCCGAGGGCCGGGTGGAGGCCCTGCGGGCAGCTGCGCCGATCATTGCCGGCATCCGCGACGAGGCGCTGCGTCCCGAATACACCCGCACGGTGGCCGGCTGGCTGGGGGTCGAGGTCGAGCAGGTCTCCGACGCGGTCAAGCGGGTGGGGCGCGGGGTCGGTCCCCGCACCCACGGACCTGCGCAGGAGCGCTACGCCGAGCCGTCGGAGGCGGCCCTGGAGCCGTCCAGCAGTGAGCTGGCCGCCAGCCTGCCGGCCCCCAACCTGCGCGACCCCGTCGTGCAGGCCGAGCGCCAACTCCTGCAGTGCGTGCTGCAATTCCCGAGCGCGATCGACCCGCTCGAGCTGGCCCTCATCCAACCGCTGGACTTCACCGCGCCGGTGCACCAGGAGGTCTTTGCCGCGGTTGCGGCCGTGGGGGAGACCGCGGGGCAGAGCATGTCGGCCTGGCAGGCTGCGGTTGCCGCCGCAGGGCCCGCGGCGCTGCATCCCCACCTCGTCGACCTCGCGGTGGCGCCGCTGCCGATGCTGCTCGACCCGCTGACCGGAGCGCCACCCGCACGGTATGTGTCGGCGCTGGTGAGCCGGGTGCAGGAGGTGTCACTGCGGCGCCAGATAGCCGACGCGATGGGTATGCTGCGCCGGCTGGACACCTCTGCCGACCCCGATCCGGCCAGGTTGCGCGCCCTGTCGCAGAGTGTGCATGAGCTACAGCGCCAGCTGGCGGCGCTGCGTGATCGAGAGGAGGCCTGACGTGGGTCTATTTCGTCGCCCATCCGCGTCGGCGTCGAGCGTGCCGACCGACCTGCTCGCAGCGCTCGCGCTGGAGCGCGGCGAGCGGCTGTTGGGTGCGCACTCCACCTCGACTCGAGCCGGCGCCGCCTGGCTGCTCGCGACCACGTACCGGCTCGGGCTCGGCTCCGCGAGTGAAGGATTGCTGTGGCTGCGGCCGTGGCATGAGGTCGACCAGGCATCCTGGCAGCGCGAGGCACGCACCCTGGCGGTCACCTTCGTCGACAGCAGCCGGGTGCAGCAGTACCCCCTGGAGGAGGCCACCCACTTCCTGCAGGTCTTCCGCGAGCGGGTGCAGGCGAGCGTCGTCTCTGCGGTCGATCTTGCCTTGAGCGGTCCGCGGAAGGCCCGCGCGGTGATCCGCGCCGACCTGCGCACTGGCGACCTCGTCGAACAGGTGGTCCTTGGCCGCGGCACCCGCCCCAGCCCCGAGATCGACGAGATCGCGGCCGCAGTCCTGGTCGGCCTGCGCGAGGAAGTCGGCCTACCGCCCGCTCGCGGATGACGCCGAGTTGTGTCGCGGTGGCCGGGATTTGCTAAGGTTGCCGCCGCACCATTCCTCCATAGCTCAATTGGCAGAGCAGCCGGCTGTTAACCGGCAGGTTCTTGGTTCGAGTCCAAGTGGGGGAGCCCATCCTCGGCTCCCGCGAGGCGCCGGCAGGGCATGATTCGCCCTATGCACTGGCTCGCCGTCAGCGAACTCTCGATCCCCGCCGGTGATGCCTGGCTGTCCGACGCCGAGCGCGGGCGCCAGGCGACGATGAGGTTCACCAAGCGCCGCACGGAGTACCGCCTGCGCCGGTATGCCGGCAAGCGCGCCGTCAGTGCCCTCCTCTCCCGCGACCTCGGGCTCGCCGACCTCGCCGGCGTCGAACTCCTCAACCGCCCAGGCGGTGCCCCCTACGTGCGGCTCGACGGCCGCGACGCGGACTTCGACGTGTCGCTCACCGACCGAGCGGGATGGGCCATCGCGCTCGCCGGGCCGGCCGGCTCCATGGCGGGCACCCTCGGCGTCGACCTCGAGAGTGTCGAAGAGCGATCGCGCGGCTTCGTCAGCGACTACTTCACCTCTGCGGAGCAGGAGTGGATCCGCGCGGCGGGGGAGCACGGCAGCGAGGGGTATGCCGTCGCCGCCAACCTTCTCTGGTCGGCCAAGGAGTCGGCGCTCAAGGTCTTGCGCGTCGGTCTGCGGGCCGACACCCGCACCGTGGAGGTGACCATCTCCCGCGAGCTCGACGCCGCCGGGTGGGGGGGCATGCGGGTGACCGGCCCGCACGGGCTATCCCTGCCAGGCTGGTGGCGGCGAGACGGCGCCTTCCTGCTTACCCTTGCTTCCCGGACGACGGCATCGCCCCCGCACCTGCTGGTGGGGGGTGACGA
>JBAQXA010000153.1:0-2041 GCA_049299195.1 Nocardioides sp. | reverse complement strand
ACCCGGTCAGGTAGCGGTGCCGGCGAACTGAGCCTGGTAGAGCCGGGCGTAGGCGCCGCCGACCTCCAGCAGTTCGTCGTGGGTGCCTTGCTCGACGATCGCGCCATCCTCCATCACCAAGATCAGGTCCGCGTCGCGGATCGTTGAGAGGCGGTGGGCGATCACAAACGACGTGCGGTCGCTGCGCAGGGCGGCCATCGCGTGCTGGACCAACAACTCGGTGCGGGTGTCGACCGACGAGGTCGCCTCGTCGAGGATCAGCAGCGCCGGATCGGACAAGAACGCACGAGCGATCGTGACCAACTGCCGCTCGCCTGCGGAGAGGTTGGTGCCCTCTTCGTCGATCAGCGTGTCGTAGCCCTCGGGCAGCGAGTGCACGAACCGGTCGACAAACGTCGCCCGCGCCGCTTGCAGGATCTGCTCCTCGGTGGCGTGGGGGTTGCCGTAGGCGATGTTGTCGCGGATCGTCCCGGCGAAGAGCCAGGTGTCCTGCAAGACCATCCCGATCTCATCGCGCAGCGCGTGCCGCGGGATCGAAGCGATGTCGACGCCGTCGAGGGTGATCCGGCCGCCGTCGAGTTCGTAGAACCGCATCACCAGGTTGACCAGCGTGGTCTTGCCGGCGCCGGTCGGGCCGACGATCGCGACCGTGTGGCCGGGGTCGGCGACCAGGTTGAGCCCGTTGATCAGCGGCCGCTCGGGCAGGTAGGAGAAGCTCACGTCCTCAAAGCGCACTTCCCCGTGCCGCTGCGCCAGCGGGACGAGCTCGCCGGTTGTGTCGGCGCTCTGCTCGGGGGCGTCCAGCAGCTCGAAGACTCGCTCGGCCGAGGCGACGCCCGACTGCAGCAGGGTCGCCATCGAGGCGAGCTGGGTCAGCGGCTGGTTGAACTGGCGCGAGTATTGGATGAAGGCCTGGACGTTGCCCAGGGTCATCGCTCCGCTCGCCACCCGCAACCCGCCGATCACCGCGATCGCGACATAGGCCAGGTTGCCGATGAAGAACATGATCGGCATGATCGCGCCGCTGGCGAACTGGGCTCCGAACGAGGCGTCGTAGAGCTTGTCGTTCTCCTCGGCGAAGATCCTGGCCGACTCGGGCCGACGGCCGAAGACCTTGACCAGTGCGTGCCCGGAGAAGGTCTCTTCGACGTGCGAGTTGAGCACGCCCGTACGCCGCCACTGGTCCACAAAGAGCGTCTGCGAGCGCTTCATCACGCGCCCGCTCACGATCACCGAGATCGGCACCGAGATCAGCGCGACGAGCGCGAGCAGCGGGGAGATCCACAGCATCATGCCCAACACCGAGAACACCATGAACAGCGACGTCAGCATCTGGCTCATCGTCTGCTGCATGGTCTGCGAGACGTTGTCGATGTCGTTGGTCACGCGGCTGAGCAGCTCACCACGCGGCGCCCGGTCGAAGAAGGACAACGGCAGCCGGTGGACCTTGTCCTCGACGTCGGCCCGCAACCGACGCATCGTCTGTTGGACAACGTCATTGACGACATAGCCGGCCACCCACCCGAGCATCGCGGAGACGGCATAGAGCACCAGCACCCACAGCAGCACCCGCGCCACGGCGTCGAAGTCGACCCCGACCCCGGGGACGACGTCCATCGCGCTGAGCATGTCGGCCATCCGGCCCTCGCCGCGCGCGCGCAGGGACTCGATGACCTGTTCCTTGGTGGCGCCCGCCGGCAAGCGCCCACCGATCAGGCCGCTGAAGATCAGGTCGGTCGCCCGCCCCAGGACCTTGGGGCCGAAGGCGTTGAGGATCGTGCTGGTCGCGATGAGCAGGACCACCAGGATCGCGCGGCCGCGCTCGGGCCGCATCCGCGCCAGCAGTCGCTTGGCCGACGGCTTGAAGCTGATCGCTCGCTGCCCGACCATGCCGCCGCCCATCGGACCGCGTCCGGGCATCGGGCCGCTGGCGACGACCCGCTCGGTGACCTTGAGGTCGCCTGCCTGGACGCCGGCGCTCGGCTGCTCGGCCGCGCCCTGGCTGTTGTTGTCGGGAGAACTCATGCCGCCTCCTCCGCAC
>JBAQXA010000152.1:0-6660 GCA_049299195.1 Nocardioides sp. | reverse complement strand
CCGGGAACCCGCTCCCGGCCGGCGGCATCCCTGCCGGATTCGGTGTCCTGACCCATGCTGGTGCTCCGGGTGTGGCGCTCGGCGTGCCCGGTCTGTCGGTCTGGGTCTACTGGCCTGTCGTGGCGCTCCTGCTGGCCGTGGTTGCCGGGGCGGCATGGGGTGGATGGCGGCTGGTCTCGGAGTCGAGGCAGAAATCGGCGCGCGACCCGCGCCGACTGGCGGGTGTCGCCACTGTCCGTGACGTCGCCAGCGCCGCGGCGGAGAAGGCGCTACTGAAGCGGGCCAGCACCCTGCGGCCGTCGCTGGCGAAGCCGTCAGCGGCCGACGTCGGCTACCTGCTGGGCCGCTCGCGTGGCAGGGGCGTGTGGGCGTCGGTGGAGGACTCGATCCTGCTTCTGGGGCCGCCGCGTTCCGGCAAGGGGCTGCATGTCGTCATCAACGCGATATTGGATGCTCCCGGTGCGGTGGTCACCACCGCGACCAGGCCGGACAACATCGCCGCCACCATCACCGCCCGCCAGCGCAAGGGACCTGTAGCGGTCTTCGACCCGCAGCGCCTCGCGGACGGTCTGCCTTCGGGGTTGCGCTGGTCGCCGGTGCGTGGGTGTGAGGACCCGCTGACGGCGATGATCCGGGCCACGGGACTCGCCTCGGCCACGGGGCTGACCTCGGGCGGGGTGGAGTCCGGTGGATTCTGGGAGGGCAAGACCCGTACCGCGTTGCAGGCGCTACTTCATGCTGCCGCGTTGGACCAGCGCAGTCCTCGGGAGTTGTTCGGCTGGACGCTCTCGCCGTCGTCGGCAGCCGACGCGGTGGCCGTGTTGTCGAGCCACCCCAGCGCAGCTCCCGGGTGGGCGGACTCGCTGGAGTCGATGATCCACGCCGACCCCCGGACGCGGGACTCGATCTGGATGGGAGTCTCGCTCGCGTTGTCGTGCCTGGCCGATCCTCGGGTCCTCGACGCGGTAACACCGAAGCCGGGTGAGGAGTTCGACCCGACCGAGTTCCTGACCTACAACGGAACGCTCTACCTGCTGGCGACCGGTGCCGGTGCTGGTGCGTCGTGGCCGCTCGTGGCGGCGTTCATCGAAGACCTGGTGGAGACCGCACGCCATCTGGCCGCGAGCTCACCGGGCGCCCGTCTCGACCCGCCGCTGCTGCTTGCTCTCGACGAGATCGGCAACCTCTCACCCCTGCCGTCCCTGCCGGTGTTGATGGCCGAAGGCGGCGGGACCGGGATCACCACCATGCCGGTTCTCCAGTCGCTGTCCCAGGCACGCGACAAATGGGGAGACCACGCTGCCGGCGCGATCTGGGACGCCTCCATCGTCAAGGTGATCCTCGGCGGAACCGCATCGGCACGCGACCTGCAAGACCTCTCCGCCCTCATCGGCGAGCGTGACGAGCACACCGACACGATCTCAGTGGGCGACTACGGCTCACGATCCCTGCAACGCTCCACCCGGCGCGTGCCGGTCATGCCACCGGAGACCATCCGCACGCTGCCGTTCGGCACCGGGCTGGTCCTGCTTCGCTCGGCTCCGCCGCTGGTCACCGACCTGCGCCCGTGGACCACCCGCCCTGACGCCACCTCACTGCGTACTGAGCGCAGCAGCGTCGAGGAGTCCCTGCGCCGACGCTGACCCAGCGTGCCGACCGCGGATGTTGGCGCGCACCTACCTGCCGAGAGCGGCCACCAGCCCGGCGGCCCGGAACAGCAGGGAGTAGCAGTCATGAGCATCCCCACCCAGATGAGCCTGTCGGGGTTCGTCGCCACCGACCCCCAGCTCACCCACACCCGCGATGACGTCGCTCGGTGCTACATGCGCATCGGGGTCGAGCACGCGCGCAAGGAGACCGACGGGACCTTCACCCCGCTCGAGCCCAGCTACCACGACCTCGTGATCTACGGGGCCAGCGCCGTGCGGGCCAACTCCCGGTTCCGCAAGGGCGACAGCTTCGTCGCCTCGGGCTACATCCACGAGTACGAGGTCGAGCGCAGCGGCAAGGCCGTGCCCCGCGAGGAGTTCGTCGCCCGCCGCATCGGTCACGACACCGCCCGGACCCGCTACTCCGTCGACCGGCCCGCCGCACAGCGGGCCGAGGTGGACGAGCCAAGCCCGAGCGCCCGTCCCTCGGCACTGGGCACCAGCCAGGCCATCGGCCTCTGAGACGGGCGATTCGATGACATCGTTCTTCGACACGGCTCCCCCGAGCGACGAGCCCGAGCCCGACGTTGACGGCCACGAGGAGCAGCTTCGGCCCCTCAACTGGAACGCTCTGACCGCCGAGGAAGCCCGGCCCGAGTGGCTGAGCCTCAACAACTGGGTGGAGTGGCTGCGCAAGGCGTACGGCCTCCCGCCAGCGGTGGTACCTCCGTTCTGGCACCGCCACGACGAGCTGATCTGGGAACTGTCGGCGCTCCACCTGCACTGGTTGTCCTGCTACGACGCGGACTCGTCTGCGTCCATGCCGCTGACCTGGCACAAGGACTTCGCCGAAGCACGCGCACGCCTGCGCGAGTGGGTCTCAACGTGCGGCACGCGGCTGGACCATGACCGTCCCACCCGCCAGACGACCTGGCCGGGTGAGTCTCTGCCTGCGCCGGCCCCGGAGCGGGCGATCGAGAACCGTGCCGAGGACTTCGTGCAGTTCGTCAACGACGACCTCCGGCAGCGCTTGCTGGCCGAGGAACGATTCCACGCTCGGAGCGCAGGACCGACACACGACGAAGGCGAGTAGGTGAAGGGCGATGGGGCGCGGACGGACGCGGTACGACGCCGAGGGCCAACTGACACTCGACTTGTGGGGCGAGGAAACGCCCGTCGAGGAACCAGCCCCGCAGATCGTCGAGCAAACGGAAGGCGAGGCAGCCGATGAACAAGTACGCGCGACTGGCGATGAGTCACTGGCAACGCTGCTCCCCGAGGAGGGTGAGGGCGTTGGAGGACCCGACGGCGTTCTTCACCGTCCTGGGCGAGGAAGTGCAGGCGCAGGTGAGCGATCTGGCGCGCCTGTTGGCTGGACCGGACCCGGCGAGGGAGACTTACCGGGAGAAGGTCGCCCGACTCCAGGCAGCGACCCGGATCGCAGAGGAGGTCGTGATGGCGCAACTGGTGTGGACACCAGCCCCGGAGTTGACCTTGGCCGAGGCCCGGGAGGAGTGGGAGCAGACCCGTCCGACCGACGAGGCGCTGATCTCCTGGGCGGAGCGGATTCAGGACTGCCCGGACCTGATGGGTTCGACAGCGGAGCTGGAGGACAAGGCCAGGACCTGGGCGGTGACGCCGGAGTTCATGACCTCTTTGGTGGAGGCACCGATTCCCCGGAAGTTCCTCGCCGAGAACCAGGCGACAATGACCGAGGCAGCCACGCTCCGGTTCCTCCGCGAAGTCCGCTAGACCCCACCCCTGCGCCGAGCTTCGTCCCGGCCAGTCAGGACGACCTCGCACCGTCGGGCGCGAAGGCCCGCTATGCCGCGAACATCGAGGCCATCCGTCTCCTGCGGGTGCTGACTGACGAGCATCGGCCTGCGACCGTCGAGGAACAGCAAGCACTCGCCCGCTGGTCGAGCTGGGGCGCGGTGGCCGATGTGTTCGACCCCAGCAAGGAGAACTGGACCGCCGAGCACACCGAGCTGCGCGGCCTGCTCAACGACGAGGAGTGGACGGCGGCTGAGCGCACCACGCTCAACGCGCACTACACCGACCCGTTGGTGGTGCGCCAGATGTGGCGGGCACTCGGCTCACTCGGCTTTACCACCGGCAGCGTGTTGGAACCCGGCAGTGGCGCGGGAACCTTCATCGGCATGGCCCCGGCCGGAGCACGGGTGACCGGGGTCGAGCTGGACCCGCTGACCGCCGCGATCAGCCGGGCGCTCTACCCACACGCCCAGGTGCGCACCGAGTCGTTCGCCGATACCCGCATCCGCACCGGGACCTTCGATGCCGCGATCGGCAACGTCCCCTTCTCGGACGTGAAGCTCCACGACCCGGTTCACAACCCAGGCCACGGTGCCGGTCGGCACAGTATGCACAACCACTTCATCATCAAGTCGCTCGCCTTGACCCGCCCGGGTGGGCTGGTCGCCGTGCTGACCAGCCACTACACGATGGACTCCCAGAACCCCGGCGCCCGGCGTGCGATGGCGGAGATGGCCGACCTGCTCGGCGCGGTCCGCCTGCCCAACGGCGCTTTCCAACGCGCCGCCGGGACCACGGTGCTGACCGACCTGCTGCTGTTCCGTCGCCGGCTGCCCGGCGAGCCGGTCCGTTCCCCTGATTGGGAGAACGTGGTCCCGGTCGAGATCGACGGCCCCGGCGGTAGGGACGAGATCAAGATCAACACCTACTTCGACACCCACCCCGACCACATGCTCGGCGAAGTGAGCACCGGGACCGGCACTTATGGCGTCCCGATGCTGCGTGTCACCGGGAACCTCGACGGCCTGGAGGACGACCTCGCCCAGGCGCTCGACCAGATCACGTTCACGGCCCGCCGCAACGACCTGACCATGACCGCCGCCGAACCCGCAGCCGGGATGAGAGGTCCGGGCCACCCCGTGACCGGTGCAGTTGCGGCGGAAGACCTGTGGGCGGGAAGCCTCGTCGCCCAACCCGACGGCACGTTCGCCACGGTCACGGACGGTCTCTCGGAGCCGGTCAAGGTGCCCAAGAACGCCGCCAGTGAGATGCGTGCCCTGCTGGAACTGCGCGATCAAGCCTCCCACCTGCTGACGCTGGAAGGCGCGACCGCTGAGGACACTGAGGAGATCACCGCCGCGCGGGCCACGCTGAGCCGCGACTACCGCAAGTACGTCGGCCGGTGGGGACCGATCAACAGGTTCACGCTGCGCCGGACCGGACGGATGGACGAGAACGGCGAGGACACCTACGCCCGGATCGTGCCGCCAGCGATCCGGCTGTTGCGAACCGACCCGTTCGGTGCGCTCGTGCTCGCACTGGAGCAGTTCGACGACGTGGAGCAGGTCGCCACCCCAGCAGCGGTCATGAGTCGTCGGGTCGTGGCACCACGTCCCGAGATCCAGGGCGTCGACACCCCGGCGGACGCAATCGCGGTCAGCCTCGACAAGACCGGCGGTGTCGACCTGCCGATGATCTCCGACCTCCTCGGCCTGGACGAGAACGAGGCCCGTGAGGCATTGGCCGGGCTGGTCTTCACCGACCCCGACACCAAGACGCTGGTCCATGCACCGGAGTACCTCTCCGGGGATGTCCGAACCAAGCTCGACCAAGCCCGCACCACCGCGAAGGAGCAACCGGAGTTCGAGGTCAACGTGGCCGCGCTGGAGGCGGTGATGCCGCCCACGCTGGGTGCAGACGAGATCACCGCGAAGCTCGGGGCGGTGTGGATCAGCGCCGAGGTCCACCAGGCGTTCCTCAACGAGCTTCTGCGGGCCGAGGACCTGAAGGTGGAGAACCCGCTGCCGGGCATGTGGGAGGTCCGTGGCGGACGCGGTGGCCTGCTCGCCACAAGCGAGTGGGGCACCGTCCGTCGTCCCGCCCCTGACCTCGCCCAAGCGGTCATGGAGCAGCGGGCCGTGCTGGTCCACGACGAGTTCGAGGACATCGACGGACGCAAGCGGCGGGTCCTGAACCCGGTCGAGACAACGGCCGCGCAGGAGAAGGCTGACGCGCTCTCCGAGCGGTTCGCCGAGTGGGTGTGGGAGGAGCCGGAACGCGCACGCGGGCTGGTCACCGAATACAACCGGCGGTTCAACTCCATCGTGCTGCGCGACTACACCGACGCCGGGAACTACCTGACCCTGCCCGGCGTGGCCGAGGGGTTCACCCCGCGCCAGCATCAACGCGCCGCAGTCGCGCGGATGATCGCCGAACCCTCGGCCGGCCTGTTCCACGAAGTCGGGGCGGGTAAGACCGCAGAGATGATCATCGGCGTCTCGGAGATGAGGCGCATGGGGCTGGTGAACAAACCGGTCATCGTGGTGCCCAATCACATGTTGGAGCAGTTCTCCCGCGAGTGGTTGCAGATCTACCCCCAGGCCCGGGTGCTGGCAGCATCGTCGTCAGACGTGTCGGCGGAGAAGCGCCGCGAGTTCGTCGCCAAGGCAGCGGCCAACGATTGGGACGGCATCATCCTGACCCAGACCGCGTTCGCCAAGATCCCGCTACGTCAGTCCACTCAGGACGACTACGTGCGCGCCCAGGTCGACCAGCTCCGTTCGGTGCTGGACAACGCCCAGGCCGGGCAGGCGATGACGGTCAAGCGCATCCAGCGCAAGCTGCTCCAGACCGAGAGCAAGATCGAGTCCCGCATCGACACCGGCCGCGACGACGGCGTGTGCTTCGAGGACACCGGCATCGACTACCTCTGCGTGGATGAGCTGCACCTCTACAAGAACCTCGCCACCGACTCCAACATCCGCGACGCCGCCATCGACGGCTCGGCTCGTGCCGCCGACCTGCACATGAAGCTGGAGTACCTGCGCGCCTCCGGGCGCTCACGGGTGGTCACCGGCGCAACCGCCACCCCGCTCGCCAACAGCGTGACCGAGGCGTTCGTGATGCAGCGATACCTGCGCCCCGACCTACTCGACGCCGCAGGCATCGGCTCCTTCGATGCCTGGGCCGCAACCTTCGGGCAGACCGTCACCCAGATGGAGATGTCACCCACCGGCGC
>JBAQXA010000151.1:0-2257 GCA_049299195.1 Nocardioides sp. | reverse complement strand
GGCCACAGCAGCGATGTCGGACGGGTTGCCCCCGCTGAGGGTGACGCCATAGGGCGAGTACGCCGTCGGCTCTCCGGGCAGCTCCTCTCGGGTGCTGCGCCCGGGGCGAGCAACGAGGGTGACCTTGGGCGGCTGATTGTTCGCCACGAGCAACGCCTCAAGCTCGTCGGTGCCCTCCAGATCGCCCAGCGCGCGATGGAGCTGCTCGACGACCCACTTGGGGTGGCTGTGCACGATCGCAAGGTGTCCCAGCGGGTCGGCCTCGCGTCTCGGCGCGATCCGCCGCAACCACACATCCAGTTGTTTGACGGCGACCTGCCGCAACACCGCGTTGACGAACCCGGTGACCTTCTCGCCCACCACACTTCGCGCGAGGTCCACCGAGGTGTTGATCGCGGCGTGATGGGGCAGGTGAAGGGCCAGCAGTTGGTGGGCCCCGAGGCGAAGCACGTCGAGAGCATCGGGATCGACCCGCTGCAACGACCGGGCTACGCAGGCGCCGAGGATCGCGTCATACGACCCCCGACCGCGCAGCGTGCCGGCCACCAACTCGGTGGCGAAGGCGGCATCGCGGCCCGATAGCCGCGCCTGTTTGAGCTGACTGGCCAGCTCGAGGTTGGCAAAGGCGCCGTCGACTCGGACGGCCTTGAGCACGTCAAAGGCCAGCCGGCGCGCGACAGTCTCCGGGGGCACCGCATTGGTCGGTGTTCCCTTGCGTGGCACCGCTTGCCTCGAGCCCCCACGTGCCCGAGGCGTACGCCTACGTTGTTCAGTCATCGAGCCCCCACCCTTGATTGAGCAACCTCGATTAGAACCCCTCGGCAAGGAATCCGACAAGCCGCCGTAGACCAGCTGCGGTAGGCCGACCACTCCGGGTCACCGGGCATGGCACCCACTCAGGAGCCGCTGTCCCCCAAACGGGTCGCAGCGGTGCGTAGTCCGCGCGCCCAGTCGGCGGCGGGCATCGGGCGCTTCCCGACGGGCTGCACCCACCCCAGGCGCACCGGCGAGGTCCCCGTCGCCACGCTCACCGAGCGCTTGGTGACCGTCAGCTCACCCGGCCCGCCAACCACGGCGTCACCGTCGAGCGACACCGGTCCCAGCTTGATCCGCTCGCCATCGACGAGGGTCCACGCACCCGGATCGGGAGTGCACGCGCGGATCTGTCGATCGATCGCGGCGGCACCATCGGTCCAGTCCACTCGCGCCTCTTCCACCCCAATCTTGGGGGCGAGCGACACGCCTTCGGCGGGCTGCACGCGCGCCTCCAAGGCGCCTTCGGCGAGTCCGTCCAGGGTCGCCACCAACAGCGCTGCTCCCCCGTCGGCCAGGCGCCCCAGGAGGGTGCCGGATGTGTCGTCGGGGTGCACGGCCTCGGTCATCACGCCAAAGACCGGTCCCGCATCGAGCTCAGGCACGAGCGAAAACGTGGTGGCCCCCGTGACCCGATCGCCCGCCCACAGACTGCGTTGCACGGGAGCGGCGCCCCGCCAGGCCGGGAGGAGCGAGAAGTGCAGGTTGACCCACCCGAGCCGAGGAATCGCCAGCACGGGTGCCGGGATCAAGGCGCCGTAGGCCACGACGGGGCAGCAGTCCGGATCGAGCGCGCGTAGTTGCTCCTGGAACTCGGGGTCCCGTGGATGCTGCGGGGTCAGGACCGGGATGCCCGACAGCGCCGCTTCCTGAGCCACGGGGCTCGAAGTCAACCGCCGCCCACGCCCCGAGGGCGCGTCCGGACGGGTCAACACCGCGACAATCTCGTGCCGCGAAGCCGCGACCGCCCGCAGCGACGGAAGGGCCGTCTCCGGCGTGCCCGCGAAGACCACCCGCAAGCCGGAACTCATAGCTGGGTACTCATTTCCGGGAACTCATCTCGCCGAGCCGAGCAGCGGGTGTGGGGAGGTCTTGATGGCCACGGCCGCATCCTCGAACCAGTCCATGGCCCGGATCTCGCGCAGCGCGGCCTTGCGGGCGGCCGGCTCGAGCCGGTCGATGAACAGCACGCCGTCGAGGTGGTCGGTCTCGTGTTGCAGCGCGCGGGCCAACAGTTCCGAGCCACTGACCGTGATCGGGTCACCGTGCTGGTTAAAGCCGTGGGCGATCACCGACAGCGCCCGCAGGCAGTCGTAGGTGAGCTCGGGCAGCGACAGGCAGCCCTCCGCGCCAAGCTCGGTCTCAGCCGAGAGCTCCAGGGTCGGGTTGATCAAGTGACCCACCTCCCCCTGCACGTTCCAGGTGAACACGCGCAGTCCCACGC
>JBAQXA010000150.1:0-3008 GCA_049299195.1 Nocardioides sp. | reverse complement strand
CGTCGTGGCGACGATGTCGTCCCCACTAAAGCCCGCGGTGCCGTTGCCGGCAAAGGTCGTGATCACGCCGGTGGACATGTTGACCTTGCGGATCTTGTGATTGGCCCGGTCGGCGATGAACATCGATCCGTCGGGGCCAAACGCCACGTCGTACGGCGTGCGCAAGCGCGCCGCGGTGGCAAGCCCGCCATCACCGGTGTTGCCCGCCGTGCCGGTGCCGGCGACCGTCGTGATGACGCCCGTGCTGATCGTGATCTTGCGGATCTTGTTGTTGCCCGAGTCGGCGATGAAAAGGTTGCCCGCCGCGTCGAAGGTCAACCGCACCGGAGCGTTGAGCCGGGCGGCGGTCGCTTGACCGCCGTCACCGGTGCTGCCCGCGGTGCCGGTGCCGGCGACGTTGCTCACGGTGCCGTCGGTGTTGATCCGGCGCACCATGTGCAGGCCGGCGTCGGCGTAGTAGACGCGGTCCTGCGCGTCGATCGCCACGCCCCAGGGGGTGTTGATGTTGGTCGCGACCGACTGGCCGCCCTCAGGGGTGAGCGTGGAAGCGCCCGTGCCCGCCGCGGTCCAGAGCATGTTCTTGCCGCAGTTCATCGCGACATAGGCCTCGGCCCGGATGAAGTAGTTCCACGCGTTGGCATTGAGCGCCGACGGTGCGTTGCCGGGGAAGTAGAGCCGGCACGAAGGTGCCGTCCCGACCGCCATCGTCGCGCCCGTCGCGTAGGTGAACTCGGCGGCGCCGCCACCGGCGACGGTCATGATGACGTCGGCGCCAGCGGCTGGGGTGCCATAACCGATGCTCGCCGCATTGGTGCTCAGCGTCTGCAGCCCCGCGGTCGCCCGCGCCAGCGGATGCATGGCCTTGGCGATGGTGACCTGGTTGGCCGAGACCGAAAGGCCACCGGTGGCTGCCATGCCCATCTCATCGAGCATCCGGCTGTGCAGCACGACGACCGGTCGATCGAGGGCACGCAGGCGGGTGCCAAGGCGGGCCTCGACGGTCGAGGGGAACAGGATCACGAAGGCGTAGTCGGCGGCGACGTCGGACTCCTGCACGACGTTGTCGTCGATGTAGGTGATGGAGTAGTTGTCCATCACGTAGTCCTCGAACTTCTTGTCCCCCGAGGTGAGCGTGGTCGGATTGGCGACCACGGCGAGCACCTTGGTCCCACCGGCCGGCGGGTTGATCGTCACCGTGTTGGACGTCGTGGCGGTCACGGCAGTGCCACCGATCGTGGCGGTGCCGTTGAAGGAGAAGCTCGGCTTGGAGCCGACCGAACCGCTGACCTCGCGGTCGAGGTGGCAGTTGATCATCTGCGAAGCGGCCACCGTGATGGGCAGGCCGCACTCGGCCGACACATCGCCGAAAGTCGGGCTGGTCAGCGTCTCGAAGGTGCCCGCATTGACCGGGTCGAGGTTCATCAGCGTGACGTTGAACCGGACGGTGCCACCCGGGAAGGCGATCACGCCGGGACCGACGGTGCTGCGCAGCCGGAAGCTTGCCTGCGTGGCGACAACCTGGACATTGGACTCGTCGGTGTCGGTGACCGCCTGACCGGCGGCGTCGCCGGTGGCCGTCACGATCGCGTTGACCTCGCTGGGCGCGGTGCCGCTGACGGTCTCTTCGGCCGTCGTGCAGTTGTACTGCGCACCGGCCGCGAGCGTTTGCGGCAGGGAGCACGTGCCGGAGCCGTTGAGGTTGCCCATCCGAGCGTCATTCAACGAGGTCACCGTGACCGAGCGGTCGGTAAACGTGTTGTGCACGCGGACCTTGTAGCTGACCTGACCCGACGGCGCGACCACGAACGGCCGCGACGGCGCCTTGCGCACCTCGATGCCGGGGGCCGGGTTGGGCCAGAAGGCGTTGCGGCCGTGGTTGACCTTGCCGAAGGCGTCCCCATCGGAGCCGGAGAAGAGCCCCGCCGGCTCCAGCTCCAAGGTCAGTACGCCGCGGAAGCCGCCCGCATCCGGGCGCCAGTTGATGCCCTGGCCGGTGTCGGGGTCGACGGCCGCGATCTGGAAGCGGGGATCGGACTTCGTCTCGGTGTCGAGGTAGCGGAAGTGGCCGGAGATGTAGACGGCGTCCTTGTCGGCGGCAACCGCCTCCAGGGTGTCGCCGATTCGTGCCGACCACAGGGGCTGCTTGTTGGTGGCGTTGTTGGCCATCGAGAAGGCGTTGAGGGTGTCGCAGGCCGGGTAGTAGAAGTGCCCCGAGCTCACGACATACAGCTTCGAACCGTCGGGAGAGATGTCCACGTCCCGCATGAAGCCGACCTTGCCGGAGCGCGAGCAGGGCTGGTCGTAGAGATCGGTGTGCCACTGCGTGACCACGGCTTGCGGTCCGGAGACATCGATCTGCGCGATGAGCGGGCGGGTCTCGCCGGCGATCTTCTTGAAGTTGCCGATCACCATCATCGTGGTCTCGTCGGCCGACAGCGCCATCGCTCGCAGGCCGCCCTCGCTGATGTCGTTGGTGGGCTCGGTCAGCGGCATCGTGAAGTTGGGCAGGGTGGCACCGGTGGTCGCGCTGATGGCGGCGAGCCGGCTGGTGGCCTCGCCGTTGAGCACGTCGAAGTTGCCGCCGAGGTAGACCGTCGCGCCATCGGTGCGCACCGCCATGTCCTTGACATAGGAGTTGGCGGAGGCGTTGAAGCCGGCGACGTTGTGACCGGTCGCGATGTCGAGTTTGGCGATCTTGGCGTGCGCCTCACCCGCGATGTTGTCGAACTCGCCGCCGACGAAGACGGACTGGCCGTTAGCCGCGGCCTTGACGATGTTGACCTGGCCGTCGGGCGCCGGGTCGAAGTCGCTGCGCAGCGCGCCGGTGGCGAGGTCGTAGGCCGCGAGCCGGGCGCGCGCCACGGTGCCGTAGTCGGAGAAGTCGCCGCCGACGAAGAGCGTGCCGCCCACTCGGGCGAGAGCCAGGGCTCCGGAGACGCCCGTCTTGGGCGTGCGCGCGAGCGAGCGCGGCGTCTCGTAGTAGGGGACCACCGTGCTGACTGCGTTGG
>JBAQXA010000149.1:0-6717 GCA_049299195.1 Nocardioides sp. | reverse complement strand
AGCCTGCGCTGCCACCGTCGCCCCATCCACCCCACTCGCCCCACCGGGCAGGCAATTCTGGCGCTTAGCCCGGGAAGTTTCCCCGGTTAGCCGGGCAACTTGACGGTCAACCGGGGAATCCGTCACGCCAAGAGGCGGCATACCTCCAGCGGGAGTCAACCGGCGTACGCCGTCTCATCTGCCCCATTCGCCCCACTGGGCAGGCAATTCTGGCGCTTAGCCCGGGAAGTTTTGCCTGCTGGCCGGGCAATTTGACGGTCAACCGGGGAATCCGACCCGATGGCCGAAGGGCGGGCGGGGGGGAGGGGGTGGGGGGAACGGCCGTAGGGTGGCGCACATGTCCGAGGCGGTCGAAAAACAGGCGAGGCAGGCGTTCGACGAACTGGTGCGCCACCCCGCTTGGGCGGCCATCCGACTGCGCGGCTCCGAAACCGTGACTCTGCTGGGCGGGCAGCCGACGGAGGCCGCCAGGCTGGTCGACATCCCCCTCGAGTCCGGCCCCCCGCCGGCAGGTCGGCGCTTCGATCGGCTCCTCGCGGTGCCCTTCCGTCAGGTGCGCGAGCGCGGCTTCGAGGCCCACGACGATGGCGCGCCGCTGGTTGTGGTCGAGATCGCGAGTGAGGTCGAAGTCCCGATTGAGGGTGCGCTCGCCGCGCTGCAAGAGACCGAACTCCGGTTCACCGATCGCGGCGGCTTCGAGACGTCCGACGACGACTACGGCCGTGTCGTCGAGGCCATCATCCGCGACGAGATCGGCCAGGGAGAGGGCGCCAACCTCGTCATCGGGCGCAACTACCGCGCCGTCATCGCGGATTGGGACGCCGCCAAGGCGCTCTCGGTTTTCCGCCGCCTGCTCGCCCGCGAGCGCGGTGCCTACTGGACGTTCTGCTTCTTCACCGGCGACCGCTATCTCATCGGCGCCAGCCCCGAGCGCCACGTCAGCGTCCACGGCGGCGACGTCCGGATGAACCCAATCTCCGGCACCTTCCGCGTGCCCCGCGGCCTCGACCCGGCCGACCCGGTCGCCGCGATGAAGCCAGCGCTGCTCAACTTCCTGGCCGATGAAAAGGAGATCTACGAGCTCTTCATGGTCGTCGACGAAGAGCTCAAGATGATGTGCGACATCTGCCACGAGGGCGGCCAGGTCGTGGGTCCGTTCCTCAAGCCGATGACCCACCTCATCCACACCGAGTACCTCCTCGCCGGCCGCACCCGCCGCGATGTCCGCGAGGTCCTCCGCGACACGATGTATGCCGCCACGGTCACCGGCAGCCCGGTCGAGAACGCCTGCCGGTTGATCCGGCGCTACGAGGCCGAGGGTCGGGGCTATTACGGTGCCGCGCTCGCCCTGCTCGGTCGCGATAGCGAGGGCGCACCGACGGCCGACTCACCGATCGTCATCCGCACGGCCGACGTGAGCGTCGATGGCCGCCTCAAGGTGACCGCCGGTGCCACGCTCGTGCGCGACTCCGATCCGGCCTACGAAGTCGCCGAAACCCACGCCAAGGCGGGCGGCATCCTGTCGGCGTTCGGCCTGGTCCCCAGCGCCGGCACCCCGGCCGACGGCATCGCCAAGCTCACCCAAGACGAAGACGTGCTGATCGCGCTCAACTCGCGCAACCGCCGGCTGTCGACGTTCTGGCTGACCGATCAGGCCGGCGCCCCGCCGGAGCCGTGGATGATCGGCAAGCGCGCGGTGATCATCGACGGCGAGGACGACTTCGTCCGGATGCTCCGCCACCTCCTCAGCGTCCTCGGTATGACGGCCACCATCGTGCGTCACGAAGACGTCGACCTCGCCGGACTCAGCGAGTTCGACCTGGTCATCGTGGGGCCCGGACCCGGCGACCCGCGCGACGGCGACGACCCCAAGATCGCCCGCATGCGGGCCGTGGTGGATCAACTGCTCGCCAACGAGCGCCCGTTCTTGGCGGTGTGCCTCGGCCATCAGACCCTGTGCGAGCGCCTCGGCATCCCGCTGGCCTACAAAGACATCGTCTTTCAGGGCACTCAGTCGCCGATCCAGATCGGCGAGCGGATCGAGCGGGTCGGCTTCTACAACACCTTCGTCGGCCGCGTGGTCGACGGAGCCGAGCCCCCAAAAGGCGTCAGCGTGGTCACGGACCCCGAGACCGGCGACATCCACCTCCTGCGCGGACCGCACTTCGCCGGCATCCAGTTCCATGCCGAATCGATCCTCACCGAGCGCGGCTACGACCTGCTTTATGAGCTCGTCCGCGACGTCCTCTCCTGACGCGGCACGCGGCGCAGCCGGCCGCCTTCGGCGCCACTACGCTGACCGAGTGGCCCCCGTGGAACTGTCGGTATGACGCCGCGGCCGGATGTCGTCGTGGTTGACCACTATGACTCCTACACCTACAACCTCGTCCACCTGATCGCCGGGGTGACCGGGGTGTTGCCGACGGTCGTCGCGCACGACCGCGTCGTCGCGGCCGACCTGGCCGGTCACTCCCACATCGTGCTTTCGCCCGGTCCCGGCCACCCGGCCGAACCCCGCGACTTCGCGATCGGGCGGGAGCTTTTGCTCGACGGCGGTCGTCCCGTGCTGGGGGTGTGCCTCGGCATGCAGGGGATGGTGACCACGTTTGGCGGCGAGGTCGACTGCGAGGTGCCCGCCCACGGCGAGGTCGCCCGCATCAACCATGACGGGCTCGGGCTCTTCCGCGGACTGCCCCAACACTTCCGGGCCATCCGCTACCACTCGTTGGCGGCCCTCGTGCTGCCAGATTGTTTGGAGGCCACCGCGGCGTGCCCCGGATCAAACCCGGAGGGGCCGTGGGTCTGCATGGGGGTGCGCCACCGAACTCTGCCGCTCGAGGGCGTCCAGTTCCACCCCGAGTCGATCCTGTCCGAGCACGGGGCCGAGATGATCGGCAACTTCCTCTCGCCGAGCTTCGGGGAGTGGGCGTGAAGCGGGTCGATCCGGAGCGGCTCTTGAGCGAGGTCGCCGGCCGCTTCGAACGCTGCTTCTGGCTCGACGGCGGCGGCGCGCGGGCGTGGAGCGGTCGCCGTTCGATGGTGGGCTGGCTGGAGCGCGACGACATCTCGCTCACCTATCACCGGGCCGCCGGGGAGGTGCGCCGACACCAGCACGGGCGCAGCGTCGTCATCGGTGACGACATCTTCGCCGCTCTCCAGAGCGAGCTGGCGGCCGGCGGACCGGAGGACGACTGGGTCGGCTACTTCGGGTATGCCGCCCGCGCCGACCTGCCTGCTGCTCCCGACGAGCTCCTGCCCGACGCGATCTGGATGCGGCCCTCGCAGATCCGTTGGGTGGTGCACGAAGAACCCGCGTTGACGGCCGATCCCGCCCTGGTCGCCGACTCGGGGGCCCGCCCGACGGAGTCGGCGGAGAAGCCGCCGGGTGACTATGCGGCTGCCTTCGCCGCCGTGCAGGAGCAGTTGCACGCCGGCAACTCCTACGAGGTCAACCTCACCTATCGCGACGATGCCGTCAGCGCGCTCGATCCGCTGACGGCCTATCTCCGACTGCGCGCGGTCAACCCCGCGCCGTACGCCGGCTTCTTGCAGCACGACGTACCGGACGCACGCGGGTGGCTGCTGTCGTCGTCGCCGGAGCGTTACGCCGTGATCGGCGCCGACCGGATGCTGGAGACCAAGCCGATCAAGGGCACCACGCCGCGGGCAGCCGAGCCGGCGGAGGACGAGCGGCTGCGTGATCACCTGGCCAGCGATCCGAAGATCCGCGCCGAGAACCTGATGATCGTCGATCTGCTGCGCAACGACCTGTCGATGGTCTGCGAACCCGGCACCGTCGAAGTCCCGGCGCTGATGGCGGTGGAGTCCTATCCCTCGGTACACCAGCTGGTTTCGACCGTGCGCGGCCGGCTGCTTCCCGACGTCAGCACGATCGAGGCGCTGCACGCGCTCTTCCCGGCGGGGTCGATGACCGGTGCGCCCAAGTTGCGCACGATGGAGATCATCGACGCGGTGGAGTCGTCGCCGCGGGGGGCTTATGCCGGCGCATTCGGCTGGATCGGTGCCGACGGCCGCGCCGACCTCGGCGTGGTGATCCGCGCGCTGATGACCTCCGGCGATGGGCGTTATCGCTATGGCACCGGTGGGGGCGTCACGGTGTTGTCCGAGCTGGCCGAAGAATGGGCTGAGTCCCGTTGGAAGGCCGCACGCCTGCTGCGCGCATTATCCGACCGCTAGGCGGTTGTTTCTCGGTTCATGAGACGGGCCGCCGTCGGATCTGCTGGGATGGACAGTAAGCCATGACGGGGCCAGTACAAGGAGTCCGATATGAACCACCTCAGCCAACGCGTCCTGGGTGAACCGGAGCAGGCCCGTCGCCCCAACCGCCGACTCGCGGGGCGGCTTGCGGTGGGAATGGTCGTGACCGCCCTTGCGGTGACCGGATTGGCCATGCCGTCCCCAGCGGTCGCCGACAACGGCAGCGTCTCCTTGGTCAGGGACAGCGTTGCGGGGGCTACTAGCTCCTCCCCCCGCGGGCTCACCAGGTTTGGCTCCAAGATCTTCTACAGCTCCTTCACCTCGACTTCGGGGCGGGAGCCCTGGATCACCGACGGCACTGCTGCGGGCACCCATCTGATCAAGGACATCTGGCCGGGAGCCAACGCCGGCGTGACGGCCTACGACTATGTGCCGATGGGGGGAGCGATCTACTTCGTCGCAAGCGACGGGGTGCACGGGCAGGAGCTTTGGCGCAGCGACGGCACGGCAGCCGGGACGCGGATGGTCAAAGACATCTACCCCGGGCCCGACGGGAGTGCTATCTATGAGCTTGGCGTGATGGGCGGCAAGCTCTACTTCGGGGCGAGGACCCCGGCCGAAGGTCGGGAGTTCTGGACCTCGGACGGCACCGCTGCGGGCACCCAGCTTGTGAAAGACATCGTGCCCGGCGCGGAGCTCTCAGGACCAAACGACTTCGTCACCCTCGGCTCTCTGGTGGTGTTCACGGCTTACACCCCGACCACCGGGATCGAGCTGTGGGCCAGCAACGGAACGGCTGACGGGACCTACCTCGTGGCCGACATTTCGCCGGGTACGACGTCCAGCACCCCCCGCGACCTCGTGGCCGGCTCGAGCGTCGTCTACTTCAGCGCCGAGACCTCTACGTGGGGACAGGAACTCTGGAAGTTCTCACCAGCCGGCGGGGCGCAGATGGTCTCCGACATCTCGCCAGGGACTCCGTGGAGCGTTCCCCAGCGCTTGTTCGTGCGCAACGATCGAGTGTTCTTCACCGCGCTTGGCGGGGCCCTCGCCGTGGATGTCTGGACAAGTGACGGCACGGCAGCCGGCACGAAATCCTTGGGCATCTTCGACAACAACGATCCCGGTGTGGTCACCGCGTTCTACGCCGCCCCCGGTGGGAAGGTGATGTTCCCCGTCAGTGACGGCGTTCACGGCCAAGAGTTGTGGCAGTCCGATGGCTCGGTTGCAGGGACCGCCATGGTCAAAGACATCAATCCCGGGGTCAACCCGAGTTACTCCTCTGACCCGACGATCGCGCTGGGGCGGGTCTTCTTTGGAGCCAGCGATGGGGTGCGCGGACGTGAACTGTGGACGACCACAGGCACCACCGGAAGCACGGTCTTGGAGCACGAGTTCATCCCTGGCTCGGCGCCTCTCGGCCCCAATGACGGGCCTCAGGAGCTGACGTATCTGCCGGGTCAACTCATCTTCGGCGTCGACGATGGCGTGCACGGGTATGAGTTGTGGAAGTTGGTCTTCCCGGACAACCGGTTCACCTTGCCGAAGAAGGCCAAGAAGAACACCAAGCGGGGCTGGGTCACTGTTCGGGTGACGGTGCCTGGCCCGGGGGTGCTTCGCCGAGGCCCGGCCGCCGGGTCGCCGATCCGGAAGGCGACCACGTCGGTTGCTGCGCGCGGCGTGGTCAAGGTGCGGGTCAAGCTCACCAAGAAGGGACTACGCAAACTCCGCCGAGAAGGACAGCTGCGACTCAAGGTGAAGTTCACCTACACCCCAACCTCGGGCCAAGCGCTCGCGAAGGTGAAGCGCTACCGCTTCCGGATCGTCGGGTAGACCGCCCGCCCGCTCGCGCTTTAGGGGGCCCGGACTCCCACCGGCCGACGTACGCTTCGCGCATGCCTCGCAAGCGAGACCTTCCCCGCACCCGGTGGTGGCGAGCCGGTGCATCGGCGGCGCAGTTCGTGTCCGCCGCAGGGTTTTTCACGACGGTGACTGCGGTGCTGTCCCTGGTCGGCTTGGAGATCGAGGCCACGGACGGCTTCTGGAGAGGCATGAGCACCGGCCTGGCCGTGTGGCTGGGCGGGTTCGTCATTGCCGCACTGGCGTCTCGGCGAGCGCGTCTCGCGCATGAGTGGGAGTCGAGCCAGCGCATCGACCAAGGCCGTGGCGATGGGCTGCCCATGGGCGTCTGGCGGGTCGACGATGCGATCGAGTTGGAGTTGCCGGACAAGGGTCTGGTCGTGGGCGCACTGTTGATCGGCTACGTCGGCCTACTGCTCGTCGTGCCCGATTCGCGCGCACCTCTGTTGACGTGGTCGGTTGGCTTCACCTTTCTCGTGGTCGGCACGCCGTACCTCTGGCCCCGGTTGTGGTGCCGCTCCCGCTCGCTGTGGCGGATCACCCCGCAAGGTGTCGAGCGACGGAGCCTGGGTGGCGGACTGGTGGCTGCGGAAGAAGTCACCGGTTGGGAAATCCGGGGCTTTGGAAGGGATCCGTGGC
>JBAQXA010000148.1:0-15076 GCA_049299195.1 Nocardioides sp. | reverse complement strand
CGCTCGATGTGGTCCCCGCGGGCTCGACCGATCAGGGTCACCTCCCAGCCGGCCCGTGCTGCCGCAATCGCGGTCTTCTGCACCCGCGAGTCTCCGGTGATCTGATTGGCGACGATCACCGCGAGCTTGGGTTTGCCGGCAGGCTTACTCATTGGTTCCCCTATTCCTGCATAAGACAGCGCACGAAGTCACGTGACTGGTCCCTGGGCGGGCGCCCCCAGGACCCGGCGATAGACCGAGTCCAAACGCTGGGCCTGGCGCTGCCAGCTCCATTCGGTCAGCATCTCCGGACGATAGGCGTCGCGGTAGGACTGAGGCGCGGCGAGGACGCGTTGCACGGCTGCTACGAAGTCGGCGGTGTCCTCGGCGACAAAGACCTCTCCGATGCCGTACTGGCGGGTGGCCGACGCCATCGCGCGCACGTCACTGACCACCATCGGCAAACCGGCATGCGCGTACTCAAAGTATTTGGTGATCAAAGCCAACTCGTGGTTGGGGTAGTGATGAATCGGAATCGCACCGATATCGGCCGAAGCGAGAAAAATGGGGACCTCGTCGTGGGAGACATACGGCAACACATGCAGGCGCTCGGCGGCGCCGAGGTGTTCGGCGCGTTCTCGCAATTGGTCAATGTGAGGGGAGCTCTGCACTGGCAAGACCAAGGCGACATGCGCGCCCGGCAAGGCCGGGAGCGCCTCCACCAGGGTCTCTAAGCCGCGTTGTGGCGCTGCACCGCCGCTGTAAACGATCAGAGGCACATCGGCGCCTAGCCCGCAGGCAGCACGAATGCTGGGGGCCCGGTCTGGTTCGGCGGCGTCGTGCTCATCTCGAGAGGGTGCGGCTGGGCCCAATTCGGGACAGTTCAGCACCACGGTGGGCAACTCCGGCAGGTGATGGGCTTCCTGGAGCAACTCGGCCAGCTCCTGGGAGACAGTCACGACCGCATCGGCGTACTGGGCGAACTCGCGTTCGTAGGCGATCTGGGCTGGGAGCCAACGGGGGTGGGGATCCCAGGGCTTGATGCCGGGCAAGAACTCGTGTGCGTCCCACACAAGCTTGATAGTCCTCCCCTGATTGGCTGCGCGAGCCTTCGCTCGTGCCCCCACGCCGAGCATCCGGAAGTCGTTGGCGTGGATCAGATCGGGCTTGAGTTGGTCGATCACTGGCCCGTAGGCGAACTCGAAGTCCCACAAACTGGGGTCGAGTTGCCGCCACGAGCGGGTCCCGCGCAGACGTTGCCAGGCCGCCGTTGAGAGCCGGTCTCGTGCACCAGTCATCTCACGACGTGCCGCTGCCGCAGCCTCCGTCTTGTGGACTCGCGTCGAGACGAAGGAACTGATGGTGGTGGTGAGCCGCCGCGCAAGCGCCGCGCGCACTCGTTGGGCGAACGCGAGTCGGTCGGACTGTTGGGACTGCTGCAAGCCACGGCGCGCGACGGCTTCGTTTGCGAGGGCTCGCCAACGGTCATCACGATCTTGGGCGCGCTCCAGGCTGGCGTACGCGCGGGGGTCGCGCCACCGGAGGCTCCGCAACTCGTGCGGCCGCTTGCGAAGGGTCACCTTCAGCAGTCGGACCCTTGCACCACCGATCTGGAACTTGACGGGACGGGATCCGCCGCGACCTAACAGGGTGACTCGCCAGCCGGCGGCGGACATGCTCGCTGCCTGTTTCTGCACACGAGAGTCTCGAGTAACGCCGTTGTCGACCAGGATGACCACGTGCGGTGCTGAGGTGGATCCGCGCTGTCTGGGGGGCAAGGATTACTCCGTTTGTTCGGGGCGATCGCCGGACGCCAAGGCTACTTGTTGGGGCATCGCAGCCGGCGCGAAGATTCTCCCACACGACGTAGCCAGACTGATTTCGTGAACCGCGTGAGATCTGAAAACATGGATCTGCTCGGCGTGGAGGTCACGCCCAAGGAGGTTTGCATGTCCGGCTCGTCCGACAATTCCCGCGGCGCCAATATCCCCGCCGCTCGCCCCGTGATCGACGAGGCCGACATCGAGGCTGCCGTGCGGGTTCTGCGCAGCGGCATGGTGGTTCAAGGCCCAGAGGTGAAGGCCTTCGAGGAGGAGTTCTCCGAGATCGTGGGCGGCGTGCATTGTGTCGCTGTTAACTCGGGCACCTCCGCGCTGCACATGTCTTTCCTCGCCTTGGGCATCGGGCCCGGCGACGAAGTGATCGTGCCGTCGTTCTCCTTCGCCGCCACCGCCAACGCGGTGCGTCTGGCGGGTGCGACCCCGGTCTTCGTCGACATCCAGGCCGACACCTTCAACATCGACCCGGATGCGGTGGCCGCCGCCATCGGCCCCAAGACCGCCGCGATCATGCCGGTCCACCTCTATGGCCTCCCCGCCGATATGCCGGCGATCACCGCTCTGGCGGACAAGCACGGTCTGGTGTTGCTGGAGGACGCGGCGCAGGCGCATGCGGCCACCGTCGGCGGCAAGCCCGTGGGCGCTTGGAGCTCGGCGGCGTCGTTCAGCTTCTATCCCACCAAGAACATGCACTCCCTCGAGGGCGGCATGGTCACCACTCCCGACGCCGAGGTGGCTCGCACCCTGCGCCTGCTGCGCAACCAGGGCATGGAGCAGCGCTACGCCAACGAGATTGTCGGCGCCAACGTGCGGTTGACCGATGTTGCGGCGGCCGTCGGTCGCCGTCAGCTCACCCAGCTGCGCACCTGGACGGCCCAGCGTCAGGCCAACGCCGCTGCGCTGAGCGCGGGCATCACGAGCGTGACCACGCCGGTCGTGCCCGAGGGCTACACGCACGTCTACCACCCATACACCGTGCGCGTTCCCGAGGTGCGTGACGCGCTGCAGGCCGCCCTCACCGAGCGCGGCATCGGCAGCGCGACCTACTACCCGACGCCGATCCACCGGCTCAAGCCGTTCCTGACCGAGGACGGCGTCGTCGACCCGCGCTGGGATCTGCCCGAAACCGAGCGGGCGGCCAAGGAAGCGCTCTCGTTGCCGGTCTTCCCGACGCTCAGCGATGACGACATCGCGCGCATCATCGACGGGGTCAACTCGGCCATGGCGGAGCTCGCGTGAGCGCCAAGCTGCGCGCCGGCCTGGTCGGCATGGGCGCCATGGGGCGCAATCACGGCCGGATCCTCTCCGGCTTGCCGGGTGTCGAGCTGGTTGCGGTCGTCGACCCGGCGCTTGCGGGCCAAGAGGTCCTCGGCGGCGTACCCGCCATCGAGACGCTTGACGAACTGCTGGAGCGGGGCGTCGACTACGTCACCGTTGCTTGCCCCACGATCCTGCACGAGCCGGTCGGCCTGCAGCTCGCGGAGGCCGGTGTCCATGCCTTCATCGAGAAGCCGGTGGCCCACTCGGTCGAGGCGGCCCAGAAGCTCGTTGCGGCCTTTGGTGACAGCGGGCTCGTCGCGGGAGTCGCTCACATCGAGCGCTACAACCCCGCCCTGCAGAGCTTGCGCGCGCGGTTGGCCGAGGGCGAGCTGGGCGAGATCCACCAGGTCGTCACCCGGCGGCAGGGTCCCTTCCCTGCCCGGATCGCCGACGTCGGGGTCGTCATGGACCTCGCCACCCACGACATCGATCTCACCGCATGGATCACCGGCCGTCCCTACACGGCGGTCTCGGCCCGCACCACGCGCAAGAGCGGCCGCGAGCACGAGGACATGGTGGCGGTCGTTGGCCAGCTCCAAGACGGCCTGATCGTCAACCACCTGGTCAACTGGCTCAGCCCCTTCAAGGAGCGCTGCACCGTCGTCACGGGTGAGAAGGGCTGCTTCATTGCGGACACCTTGACCGCTGACCTCAGCTTCTACGCCAACGGCAATGTCAGCTCGGAGTGGGAGGGGCTGCGCAACTTCCGCGGTGTCTCCGAGGGCGACATGACCCGCTTCGCCATCGCCAAGCGGGAGCCGTTGCTGGTTGAGCACGAGCACTTCCGGGACGCCGTCCTCGGTGGCGAGAGTGACATCGTCACCCTGGCCCAAGGGCTGCGCATCGTCGAGGTGGCCGCCGCGATCCTCGAGTCGGCCCGCACCGGCCAGACGGTGAACATCGTTTCTTGAGCGACCTCCGCGGCTTGGCCGACGGCCCGGGCTATCCCCCGGACCGCGGGCTTCAGCCGTCCGGTGCGCCCGATGTCACGGTCATCGTGCCGGTCTACGACACGATGCCGCACCTGACGGCCTGCCTCGACTCGCTGATCACTCAGTCGCGGACGGGGGTCTCGGTGCAGGTGGTCGCCGTCGACGACGGCTCCACGGACGCCAGCGGCACCGAACTCGATCGGTATGCCACCGAGCACCCCGGCTTGTTCACCGTCATCCATCAGGACAACTCGGGCGGGCCCGCGCGCCCCTGCAACGTCGGCCTCGAGCACGCGACCGGCCGCTACGTCTTCTTCATGGGCTCCGACGACTACCTCGCCGACGATGCGCTGGAGCGCATGGTGGCCGCCGCCGACCGGTGGGAGTCCGACGTGTTGTGTGCCCGGCTGGTCGGGGTCAACGGCCGATGGGTTAACCAGCGGCTCTTCACCCCCGGCGACCAGCCGCGAGTGGAGTTCCCCAGCGAGGCATTGGCGAGCGCGCTCGGCAACACCAAACTCTTCCGGCGCAGCCTGCTGGAGGAGCACGGCATTCGCTACGCCCTCGACATGCGTGTGGGCAGCGACCAGCCGTTTGTCATCGACGCGATGCGCCATGCGCGGACGATCTCGGTGCTGGCAGACCAGCCGTACTACTACGCCGTACGCCGCGAGGACGCGCAGAACATCACCTACTCCTCCACCTGGCGGCAGCGGCTCGAAGCCGTCACCGGCATCGTGGACCACGTCGCTGCCTTGTTGCCCGCCGGCGCCGACCGAGACGTCATCCTCCAGCGCCATCTCTCCGGCGAGGTGGCCACGCTGCTGCGCAGAGACTTCGGCGTGGCTCCTGCTGCCGAGCGGTCGGCACTTGTTGCCGGCGTCAACGCGTTGGCGGAGCGCTACCTGACCGACTGGATCCGCGACCGGCTGAAGCTGCTCGCCCGGATCCGCTACGACTTGGCCGAGGCGGGTGATCTAGACGGTCTGCTCGCCCTGCACGGCGCCGAGGACCAGCCACTGCTGCTGCACACCGACGGTGACGTGCTCCACCAGGCGCCAGCGGCATTTGCTGACCGGCTCTTCGAGGATCGCTTCCGGCTCCCCCCGGAGAGCCTGCCGTCGGCGCTGTGGGGCTCGTTTGGACCTGGCCGCGCCTGGTTCGAGGGCTCGGTGTTGGTGATGGAGGGTCCCACCGGCCTGCATCCCGACTGCAGCGACCAGGTCCGCGGCTGGCTTGCCCCGGCGGATGATCGTCTCGGCTGGGGTGCCCGGCAGGTCCCGAGGGTCACGAAGTGGCCGCCTCGGTCGAGCCCCCTCGATCTAGCGACACCAGGGCGCTATCGCTGGCAGCTCGACCTCGCCCCTCTCCTGCGCGCGACCCCCGGGAGTGCCTGGGCCGCGAGATGGGAGATTGACGCCGGCGAAGTGACCTGGCGACTGCCGCTGATGGCGGAGCTGCACACCGGCTCCGAACTGCCCGGCTTCCACCGCACCGCCGAGCCGGGGAGCGGTCAGCGGCTCCTCGTGCGCGCACTCCCTGACCCCGACGGCAGACTTGTCTTCGAACTAATCCACGATGAGAAAGATTGATGGCTCCCTTGACCTCCAACTCTGAGAACCTCACCCCCGACGCCGCCTCGCTCACGGTCTGCGTCGTTGCCCTCGGCAAGATCGGGCTGCCGCTGGCCGTTCAGTTCGCCGACAAGGGTCACCGCGTGATCGGTGCTGACGTCGACCAGCGCGTCGTGGACCTCGTCAACGCAGGGGAGGAGCCGTTCCCCGGTGAGGCGCACCTCGGCACCAAGATGCGCGCCGCGGTTGATGCCGGGCTGCTCACCGCGACGACCGATACCGCCTCCGCCGTGGCGCAGAGCGACGCGGTCGTCGTCGTTGTGCCCCTCTTCGTCGACCAGGAAGGGGTGCCCGACTTCGGCTGGATGGACAACGCCACGCGCGCGATCGCCCAAGGGCTGCGCCCGGGCACGCTCGTCAGCTATGAGACCACCCTTCCGATCGGCACCACCCGCACCCGCTGGGCGCCGATGCTGGAGGAGGGCTCCGGGTTGCGGGCCGGCGCCGACTTCCACCTGGTCTTCAGCCCGGAGCGAGTGCTGACCGGCCGGGTCTTCGCCGACCTCCGGCGCTACCCCAAGCTGATCGGCGGCATCGACGAGGCGTCGACCGCGGCCGGCACGGCCTTCTACGAAGCCGTCCTGGACTTTGACGAGCGCACCGATCTGCCGCGACCTAACGGCGTGTGGGATCTCGGCTCTTGCGAGGCCTCGGAGTTCGCCAAACTCGCCGAGACCACCTACCGCGACGTCAACATCGGCCTGGCCAACCAGTTCGCCCGCCACGCCGACACCATCGACGTCGACATCCTCAAGGTGATCGAGGCCTGCAACAGTCAGCCCTATAGCCACATCCACCTGCCGGGCATCGCGGTCGGCGGGCACTGCATCCCGGTCTACCCGCGGCTCTACCTGTGGAACGATCCCGCCGCGACCGTCGTGCGCTCTGCGCGGGAGGCCAACGCGGCGATGCCGGCGTACGCCGTGGACCTCCTGGCTGCTGCCTACGGCGAACTTGCTGGGGCACACGTGCTGGTGCTGGGTGCGGCCTACCGCGGCGGCGTCAAGGAGACGGCCTTCTCGGGCGTCTTCGCCACAGTGGCGCAGTTGCGCGAGCGCGGCGCGACCCCCTACGTCTCCGATCCGATGTATGCCGCCGAGGAGCTCGAGGCGCTCGGCCTGCCCGCTCACCGCGGTGAGCCGGTGGAGGCCGCCGTGATTCAGGCCGATCATGCCGACTACCGCACGCTCACCCCAGCCGACCTGCCTGGAGTGCGCGTGCTTGTCGACGGGCGGCGGGTGACGGACCCCGACGCTTGGGCGGTCGAGGGCGTACGCCGGCTGGTCATCGGTGGTTAAGCGGCGCGGCCCGGGCGATAGGGTGCGCTGATGAGCGAGCTGCTGATTCCGGACGGAGGATTGCTGCTCCACATCGGGCCCCAAAAGACGGGCACAACGGCGATCCAGGTGGCGCTCGCCTCCGCGCGGAAGTCGCTGGGGAACCACGGGGCCTACTACCCCAAGGGGGCCTATCGGCGGCGCAAGGCCGGATGGGCGATCGGTCTCCCTGGAGGTCCATCGAACACCCCCATCGAGCATTGGACTCGGCTTGTTGACGAGGTCAGAGCTCAGCAGTCCCTCCGGGTGTGCGTCTCCGACGAGGGGTTCGCCCGTGCCGAGCCCGCTCAGGTCGAGCGCATCGTCTCGGACTTCGGCCGTGACCGGATCCACATCATTGCCGTGGCCCGGCGGTTGGATCGCTTCCTGCCCTCGCAGTGGCAGGAGCGGGTCAAGTCCGGAGTGCTGTCGTCCTACGAGGAGTGGCTGCGGGAGATCTTGGGTGACGCGCCGACGCGCGAGCGTTGGAACGTCTGGCAGGGCCACGACACCGCCGGACTAATCGAGCGGTGGGGGGGAGCGGTCGACGCGAGCCAAATCTCGGTGCTCGCTGCTGATGAAAGCGACCGCAACCAGCTCCCGACCGTCTTTGAGCAGTTGCTGGGGCTGCCGGCCGGGACGTTGATCCCCGACCCGAACCGCTCCAATGAGAGTTTGACGTGGCCCGAGCTCGAGCTCTTGCGAGAGGTGGGGCGCGCCTACCGCGAAGCGGGCGGTGCCGCTGCGGAGTCGCGGCGGGCGAGGCTCGCCATGATCAAGTCGATGCGCAACCGGCCTGGTGCCAGGCCGGGCCCGCGGACCCCGCCCTTGCCAGCGTGGGCGCACGCGCAGATCCAGGAGCTCAGCGCCCAGCGGGTGGCTGCCCTGAGCGCCTCCCCGGTGCGCGTCATCGGAGACCTCGCCAAGTTGCTGGTGCCTGATGCCGATCCCCAGAGCGGTTCGGAGGTGTCCGAGGTGTCCCTGCCGATGGACATGGTGTCGCTGGTGGTGGAGGGCGTCCGGGGCGTTCCCGCGCAGCCTGTCGCCCCGCGACCGAGCGCTGCCGCCGAGGCCGCCACCCAGTCGCCGGTCACCGCTCAGTCTGCTCCGTCGGTCGCCAAGCGGGTCTTGCGCCGGCTCAAGCCTCGCTGAGGACGCCGTCCGCTTCGGCATACGCGGCACCCGTCTGGGGGCACCGCCACCGGCCTTCGCCTTCGTCAACCAACCGCACTCCCGCGCGGCCGACCCACCCCAACTGACGGGCCGGTACGCCGGCAACGAGCGCGAAGTCTGGCACGTCTCGCGTGACGACTGCGCCGGCCGCGACCAGCGACCACCGCCCGATCCGGACGGGAGCGACGCACACGGCACGAGCACCGATCGAGGCCCCTTCGGCGACGTCAACCTTGACCGGCGTCCAGTCAGCACCCCGCTTGAGGTTGCCGTCGGGGTCGACCGAGCGGGGGAACTCGTCGTTGGTGAGCACGGCGGCCGGGCCGATGAAGACGCCGTCGGCCAGCGTGGCCGGCTCATAGACAAGCGCGTAGTTCTGCAGCTTCACGTTGTTGCCGAGCGTGCAGCCCGTGCCGACGTAAGCGCCGCGACCCACGATGCAGTTGCGCCCCAAGGTGGCGTTCTCGCGGATCTGGGCTAGCTCCCACACGGTGGTGCCCTCGCCCAGCGAGGCGGATTCGGCTACTTGCGCGGTCTCTTTAATGGTGGCTCCCACGCGGCCAAACCTAGTGGAGAGTCCCCGTGCGATGGGAGTGGCCCCGGTAGTGAGTCCTGCGCATCGGCCCGAGTGTGAGCCCCAGCGTGGACAGCGAGAGTAGCCGGGGCCGCTGCTATCGTGTCCGGGGTCGGCGAACCGGCCGCATCACCTGGTTTCGGAGGGCCTGTCACCGTGTCGGATCGCTCGCTGGTGATGGTGATCGGCCCCGGCAGGAGCGGCACCAGTTCGATGGCCGGAGCCCTGGCGGCTTGTGGTTTCCACGTGCCGGGCGCGATCCGCGGCAACCAAACCAACCCCACCGGCTTCTTTGAACCGCGCTGGGTCGTCAACCTCCATAAGCGTCTGTTGGAGAAGGCTGGCGTCGGAACGCTGGACCCCGATCCTGCGGCGATCGACCGGATCGCCCGGATCAACCAAAGTCCTGAGGAGCAGCGCAGCGTCCGGGAGTGGCTGGAGGCTCGGTTCGAAGAGAACCCGCGGCTAGTTCTCAAGGACCCGCGGATGGTGTGGTTCCACGATCTGTGGGTCGCCGCGGCTGACCAGATCGGCGTCACGCCTGGATTTGTCGTCATGGTTCGGCACCCCGCGGAGGTGTCCTCAAGCCGCAGCACCTACTACGCCTCCCGCGATGTCGGGGCCGTGTCCGGTTGGATCAACGTCGCGCTGCTCTCGGAGAAGCTGACGGCCCGGTCGCCACGACGGTTTGTCCACTACCCCGACCTCCTCGCGGACTGGCGCCCCGAACTCGCCGAGGTGGCCAGGCTTCTCGACGTGTCGCTGACGCCGAGTCCGGCCGAGCGGCCGCACCCCGTCGATGACCTGATTGACCCGAGCCTGCGCCGGATGAGCGACGGTTGGGACGATGTTGCGGTGCCTCCGGTCCTGGTGGACCTGGCCGAGCGCACGTTCGCGAGGCTTCACGAGGAGAGCAGGATCGGTGGCTCGGTGCCAGCTGATGCGTTCGACGCCCTGCGCGCGGAGTACGCCGAGTTGCACGACTTCGCCACCGTCATGACGACCACGCGGTCCAAGCGCCGCAACGATGAAGTGCGGCAACGCGCCGCTCGCCGGGCCCGGCGGCAACTGCGGGCCGAGTTGGCTGCCGCCGCCGCCAATGTCGTGCCGCAGATCAGCGCGAAGGCCGGTCTGGTGGCACGGGTGCGTGACCGGCTCAATAGGGGTGGTCTCTGATGGGTGTGTTAGTCCTGATCACGGGGACCGGACGTAGCGGCACGAGCACGATGTCCGGGACCTTCCACCACTTGGGTTTGTCGGTGCCAGGGCCCCATCTGCAGGGCAACGAGTCCAATCCGCTGGGCTTCTTTGAGAACACCTGGTCGGTGAAGTTCCACAACGACCTCAACGCGCGGGCCGGCGTCAACCTCTTCGACTCCCGACCGCGAGCGTTGGACCTGGTGCAGGCCGCGATCCGCCCGCGAGACCGTCAGCGCCTCCGCGGCTTCTTGACCAAACACGCCGCCGATCAGGTCGTCGTCAAGGACCCGCGCACAGCCTTCACCCAGAAGCTTTGGCGAGAGGTCGCCGCCGAGGTGGGGCTGGAGATCCGCTACGTCTGCATGCTGCGCCATCCCGCCGAGGTGGTCGGCAGCCGCACGACGTACTACGCGTCCAAGGACCCGCATCGCGCGCACTTCTACCAAATCACCAATGTCTCTCGCTGGATCAATGCGACGCTGATCAGCGAGCGCGAGACGCGGGGGTGGCCGCGTTCGTTCGTGCTCTACACCGATCTCCTCGAGGAGTGGCGCCCGGTGGTCTCCCGCCTGGGGGCCAACCTCGGGCTCACCTTCAACACCGACCTCGCAGGCGGCGCCGACCATCCGGTGGATGAGTTCATCCAACCCTCCTTGCGTCGGCACGTGCCGACGTGGGACGACATGGACATCCCCAAGGACTTGGCCGCACTCGCCGAAGAGGTGTGGCAGACGATGCTGGTGCTCTCGGCGGCCGATGGTGTCGACGACGATGCCTCGGCTCGGATGGACGAGCATTCGGCGGCCTTCGAGAGGCTGCTCGGCGACAGCGCGGCCGTATGCCGTGACCTGATCTCCGAAGCACGCGCCAGCGGTGCCGCGGCCGCGCGCGCCGAGCTTGCGGCAGTGGAGCGCAGCGGCGACCAGCGGCAGCTTGACGAGGTGGGCGGCCGTGAGTTGGTCGGGGTCGCTCTGCGTCGACTGCGCCGGAGGGTTTCGCGCCGCTGAAGGCGGGGGAGACCCGAGCTGGGTGGTCGACTCAGGCGGGCTGACTCAGGCCGGGTCGTCGCGGCGTACGTCGTAGATGTGGCCGGTCTGGCGAGACAACAAGACGTCCAGTGAGGTCCGCGCGACCGTCATCGAATCGAGTAGCGTGCCGGCGGGCTCTTCGCCGAAGGCGTTGGTCCGCATCGGCGTGGCCGTCCGCTCGGGATTGATGCAGTTGACCCGCACCCTGCTCTCGCCCCACTCGTCGGCCAGCGCCTGGGTCAGGTTGACCGTCGCGGCCTTTGCCGAGGAGTACAAGGCGTAGCCCTTGCGGCCGCGGGTATACGAGCTGGAGGTGAAGAGCAGCAGCGATCCGGCCGTCTCGCGCAGCAGCGGATAGAAGACCTGGGCGATGAAGATGGGGGCCAGGTAGTTCACCTCTGTGGCCTGATAGACCGTCTCCTCGCTGGTGTCGAGGAGGTCGCCGCGGGGGAGAACCCCGGCGGTGTTGACCACGAGATCCACTCGGCCGCTCGCTGCCATGACTTGCTCGGCGGCCCGCACGATGTCCTCACGTCGTTCGACGTGTGTGCGCGTGCTGGAGCGGCTGAAGGAGTGCACGTCGGCCCCGAACTGGCGGGCGAGACTCACGATGTCGGCGCCGATGCCGTAGCTGCCGCCGAAGACCACCACGGACTTGCCGCGCAGTGCCTCGCGGTATTGCTCATCGGTGCTCGGGGCGGGCAGGTCGTTGCTGGCGAGTTGGAAGAGCTTGTCGGCCAGGTAGACATCGACCGGCTCGGTGACCTTCATGTTGCGATCGTCGCCACGCACCACCGTGATCGGGACGTCGGGTGCATAACGCAGCACGACCGTGCAGTCGTCGGTGGCGACGAAGTGAGGGTCCTTGGCTGCCTCGGCATAGGCCCGGCGCAGTACTGACGCGTGGAAAGCCTGCGGGGTCTGACCGCGGCGCAGCGCAGACCGCGGGGGGATGTCAGCGATCGTGTTGTCGGCGGCGACCTCGATGATGGTGTCAGCAGAAGCGATCGCCACGTCGACGGCGGCATACCGCGTCAGGGCCTCGAAACACTCGGTGACGATGCGTGGCGCCAACAGCGGCCGCACCGCGTCGTGGAACAGGACGTGTGGGTCGCCTTGCTCGCCTGAGTCCCCCGAGCCACCGGAGTCCCCCGAGCCACCGGAGAGTGCGGAGAGCGCCCGCAACGTGGTGTCGTTGCGAGTCTCGCCACCCTCCAAGATGTCGGTGACCTTGACGTAGTTGCCGTCCTTCACGATGGCTCGCACCGCGTCGAGGTGGCCCGGCGCCATCATCACGATGATCCGATCGACCATGGGATGGTCGTGCAGAACGGCCAGCGAATGCTCCAAGATGGTCTTGCCGGCCACCTTGATCAGTTGCTTGGGGATGTCCAGACCGACGCGTGAGCCGATTCCGCCCGCCAGCAGGACGGCGACGCGATTTCTGGGCTGGGCATTCATGACGGCTATCCTGTCAGAGCCTGAGGAGGGGGACCGTCATGGCTGAACTTGCCACTGCACGTCAAACTGCTTCCCCGACCCCAGTGCCGAGATCCTCGTGGCCAAAGGGATCCCTTTCGATTGCCCTGGTCGCCGTCGCGGTCATGATCAGCGCGCTGCTGACCTCGGTGCTCACCGGAGCCGGCGCGGCCCTGGCGCCCGACCCGAGGCCCAACATCGTCTTGATCACGACCGACGATCAGACCATCCAAGACATGAGTTGGCTGCCGAAGACGCGCGCCGCGCTCGCGACGGCCGGAGTGACGTTTTCCACCACTCTTTCTCCTCATCCGCTGTGCTGCCCAGCGCGGGCGGAGATCCTGACGGGTCAGTACGCCCAGAACAACGGCGTCTATAGCAACTCGGGCGCCACCGGTGGGTATGCCGCGTTGCGCGAGCCCGACAACACCCTTCCAGCCTGGGTGCAGAGCGCGGGCTATCGCACGGGCTTCGTCGGGAAGTTCCTCAACGGCTACTCCTGGGAGGCGCACGGCACTCCCGCTGGTTGGGACCTCTGGGATCCCACCATCTTGGGCACCTACTCCTACTACGGCTACACGACGGCCAATAACGGCGAGCCCCGGCTCGCTCCGGAGGGGGAGTACATCACCGACTATGTCGCGACGACTTCCCGCGATCTGATCACCCGCTGGGCGCCCTTGGACAAGCCGTTCTTCCTCTGGTCGAGCTATGTGGCCCCCCATCGCGCGTGCCCCACTTCGGAGGACTGCTCCCGGCCCCCGATTCCGGAGGCCGACTATCTCGAGGCCTACGCCACTGCGGTCAACTACGCCGCAGCGAAGCCGTCCTTTAATGAGCGCAACGTCAAGGACAAGCCCAAACGCATCCGCAATCGGCCCAAGGATCCGGCCAAGATGCAGGAACTCTTCCTAGGCCGGATTCGCTCGCTCGCTTCTGTCGATGACGCCGTCGCGGACACGGTGGCGGCGCTGACCGAGGCCGGGGTCTTGGACAACACCGTCATCATCTTCACCTCCGACAACGGCTACCTGCTGGGCGAGCACCGCCAAGAGGGCAAGCGCAAGGCCTACGAGGAGTCCCTGCGAGTGCCGCTGATTATTCGCGGTCCGGGCTTCGGCGCGGGCCAAGTGGCAACTCAAGTGGCAACCCTGGTCGACCTCACGCCGACGATCATCCAGGTCTCCCAAGCCAGCGCCGGGCGCGTTGCCGATGGGCGCTCGCTCCTCGGCGCTCAGACGCCGGTCTTGGCCACCGACCGGATGACTCGGCTGATCCAGTCCGGCGCCGACGTCATCGGCACCCAGACGCGGCTCTGGGATTGGCGGGGCATTCGCGAGCGGCGCTACACCTTCGTGCGCTGGAGGAGCGGCTTCGTCGAGCTTTATGACCGGCTGAAGGATCCCTACCAGCTCTCCAACAAGGCCGATAAGCCGAAGTACCAGAAGATCTTGAAGAAGCTGCGCAAGCGCTTCAACGTGCTCAAGACCTGCGCCGGCACCACCTCCTGCTACCGCAACTTCGGGCCGCTTCCAGCGCCCAAGAAGCCCCCGAAGCGGCGCCGCAACTGACTCGATGGGTGATCGTGTGACCGGACACACGTTCACCTCGGTCGCCTCACCGGCGTACCCTTGACCCACGCTGAGCCAGGTCGACCCAGGTCGATCCGATGCGAGAGATCGCGGACCGAGAGGTGGTGTGGACCCATGAGCGTCATCGGCGTGGTGGGTGCTGGCCGGGTCGGCGCCGTTCTTGCCTCTGCGCTGCGCTCAGCGGGCCACGAGATCTCCGCCGTCGCCGGCGAGTCCGATGCCTCCCGCACGCGCGCTGAGCTGCTCCTGCCGGGCGTGCCGATCCTCAAACCCAGCGCCGTCGCTCGGGCTTGTGATCTGCTCCTGCTGACCGTCCCCGACGACATGCTCGCCAATGTCGCGACGATGCTGAGCGCCAGCGGTGCCATCAGCCCCGGCCAGGTAGTGGTGCACACCTCCGGCCGCCACGGGCTGGCCGTCCTCGCCGAGGCAGCGGCCGTGGGCGCACGGACGATGGCGATCCACCCGGCCATGACCTTCACCGGCACCTCGGTCGACCTCGAACGCCTTCCGGGCTGTGTCTACGGCGTGACCGTGGCCGACAGCGAGCGCGAACTCGCCCGCAGTCTCGTCGTCGACCTCGGCGGCCGTCCCATGTGGGTGCCCGAGGCCCACCGCACGCTCTATCACGCAGGTCTTGCCCACGGCGCCAACCACCTGGTCACCCTGGTCAGCGAGGCGATGGAGATCCTGGCCGCTTCGGGTGCCGATGATCCTGCGGCGACGCTGCGCCCGCTGCTCACCGCCGCCCTCGACAACGCCTTGGGCCTCGGCGACGCGGCGCTCACCGGGCCGATCGTCCGCGGCGACGCCGGCACCGTGCGCGATCACCTCACCGACCTGCTGGCCAACGCGCCGCACACACTCCCCTCCTATGTCGCACTGGCCCGCGCCACGCTGAGTCGCGCCGTCACCGACGGGCGGGTGCTGCCCATCCGGGCGGCCAAGATCGCGGCCATCTTGGACCGGGCCGAGGCGCAGGCGGCAAGCGTGCGCACGGCCGCCCAGGAC
>JBAQXA010000147.1:0-1799 GCA_049299195.1 Nocardioides sp. | reverse complement strand
GTCGTCGACGATGGGCTTGGTTTTGATACCGCCGCAGTGCTCTCCGACCCGCGCGAGGGACACTTCGGCGTGCGCATCCTGGCCGATCTCACCTCCCAGCCCGGGGTGCGGCTCGATGTCTCCAGCGGCACCGAACGCGGCACCCACTGGCGGCTGTCGGTCCACCCCGAGGAGGCAGGCGCGTGAACACCAAACAGCCCGTTCGTGTCGTGATCGTTGATGACCACCAGCTCGTCCGCAGCGGCGTGCGGGTGCTGCTCAACTCCGATCCCGACCTCGAGGTGGTCGGCGAAGGAGCCAACGGCAGAGAAGGCATCGCTGCGGCAGTCGACGGCCGTGCCGACGTCGTGCTGATGGATCTGTCCATGCCCGAGATGGACGGCGTCGAGGCGACCGCGGCGCTCGTGACCGCCCGCCCGGAGGCCAAGGTCTTGGTGCTGACGAGCTTCTCCGAGGCCGCCCACGTCCGCGCCGCGCTCGCGGCGGGGGCCACGGGCTATGTGCTCAAAGATGCCGAGCCGACCGAGTTGCTCGCCGCTGTCCACGCTGCTGCCGCCGGCCACGTCCCGATCGACCCGCGGGTCGCGGGCGTGCTCTTGCCGTCGGCACCAGGCAGTACGCCGGCAGCCGGCAGCAATCTGAGCGCCCGGGAGACCGAGGTCCTCCAGCTCGTGGCGCAAGGCCTGTCCAACAAACAGATCGGCCGCGCCCTCGGCATCGCCGAGCGCACGGTCAAGGCGCATCTGGGCCGCATCTTCCGGGAGATCGGGGTGCTCGACCGCACCAGCGCTGCACTCTGGGCCAAGGACCACCTGAACTAAGGCCGCCTCGACCACCCGGCAGCTAGGGGCCGGTCAGACCGCCGGCCAGTCGGGTCCACCTCGGCCAGCCCTCGGGTCAGCCGAGCTCCAAGAACATCACGTGCAGTCCCACCGGCCCGTGCGCGCGCGAGCGAAAGGCGCCCGGCACGGTGCCGATGATCCGGAAGCCCAGCGCCTGCCAGAGCCCGACCGCCGCCACGTTGGTCTCGACCACCGCGTTGAACTGGATGCCCGCGTAGCCCTGGGTCCGGTGCCACTCGATCATCCACTCAGCGAGCGCCCGCCCCACCCCCTGGCCGCGGGCTTGGGGGGAGACCATGAAGGACGCCGTGCCGATGTGGGCTCCGCGTCCGGGCCGGTTCGGCCCCATCTTGGCGCTGCCCAACACTCGGCCCCCCTTGTGGAGCCCGCCTGGGCCGCCCTCTGGGCCCCCGTCGGGGAGCCCGTCTTCGTAGACAACAGTGAGGCCCGGCGGTGACTCCATCCACAGCCCGGCGGCCTGCTCGCAGGTGATGTTGTCGTCATACGCGTAGGTCTCACCGGCGACGACGATCGGCCAGAAGAACTCCCAAATGGCCGGCCAGTCCGAGGCCTGAGCTGGCCGGATGGGCCCAGCCGCGTCGTGCGGCGATGGTGCAGGCGTCACGCGCCGACCGACCCGTCCATGGCCTCACGAATGAGGTCCGCGTGCCCGTTGTGACGGGCGTACTCCTCCACCATGTGCACGAGGACCCAGGCCAGCGAGGCAACCCCGCGGCGGCTCGAGCGCCGGGCGAGCGCGGAGTACCCATCCGAAGCGGCCAACGCCTGCTCGACCACCGCACGAGAGCGCGCCACAGCCTCCTCGAGGAGCGTGCTGAGCTCCGCGAAGCTGAGGCCCGATGCCAGGGTGAAGTCGGCATCGTCGTCGGCCTCCCAGTCCAGCCCGGCCCAGGGTTCGGCGGCGTCGTGGCCGCCGAAGATGTAGCCGAACCAGTA
>JBAQXA010000146.1:0-9885 GCA_049299195.1 Nocardioides sp. | reverse complement strand
GTTGGTCTGCGCGGGACTGGTCGTCGTCGGCGGCCTCGGCCTCGCGACATCGCCGGTGGCAGATCGGCGGACCGATGCGACTCAGCCACGCGTCGGTCTCGGACCCTTGCGGCACGCTCACTTCCTAGCCTTGCTTGCCGTCATGGCGGTCGTGGGGCTGATCAGCGCCACGGTGTTCACGGCGACCGCGGCACGCGCACTGGCAGCCGGCCAGCCCTCGCTGGCAGGGGTAGCCGACGCCGTGGTGGCCGTTGGGTCGGTCGCCGGGGGCCTGTGGTGGGGGAGAGCCGCACCGGCGTGGTCCACTACCCGAAGTCTCGCCCGCCTGATGTCAGTGCTCGGCCTGTTCTCGCTGGTCGCCGGGGCGCTGGATTCGTTCTGGCTCTTCACTGTGGCACTAGCTGGAGCGGGCGCGGCACTCGCACCGGTGTACGTCGTCGCTTACCAAGCCAGCGACCATGCCGTCGCACCCGAGGAGGTCACCGAAGCCTCCACCTGGGTCAACACGGCCGCCAACCTTGGCGTTTCGTTAGGTGCGGCGGTCGCTGGAGCACTGGTCAGTAGTCATGGAGCGCACGCCCCGAGCGTGGCCGGGGGCGCCGCTGCTCTGGTGGTGGTCGCAGTCGTGATAGTCGCGGCGGCCGGAGCACGTAAGCCGCGCACGATCGGGGGCTAGGCCGCGACACCTGCGGCTCCCCGCTGTCTTGCCCGATCCGCGAGACCCATCTTCATTGCGCATCTCTGTGCAAGGCGGCGCCTTGACGATGGCCAGACCGCATTAGGCAGGGCCTGTCCCGTCGCCTGCAGTGCCAACCGCAGCGCGCCGACGGGCGGCATGGACCAGGAGGTCCACGTTGTCTGAACGTTGCTCGATACTGCCCAGTCCGATGGGGAGAGCCTGGACCGTAGGATCGGAGATGCTGTCTTGGAGTGCCGGAGCCAAGGCCGGGTTGAGATGGAGGAACGGGCGATCCCAGAACGGAGTGCAAACCGGCGCCACCGTCGGAAGCCCCGCAAGTGCCTGCTGGTCGGCTATCAGCTCCACGGCGCCGAGCAGTTGCTCCGCACGTTCCGGCCAAGTGGGTGCGTCCAGCACGTTGGCAAGATGCTCAGTGACCTGGCTCGGGAGAGGCAGCTGGGCGAAAACGGTGCCTCTCCACTTTGAGTAGGGCGCCCACCGGCGACACGCGAGGAAGCCAAGATGCAGAGCGATGTCCACGAGACGTGCGGCGATGACACGTGACCCCAGATCGTCACCGCGCTGGCCCGCTCTCCCCATGAGAGGCAGTTCCTGATCGAGACGCTGCCAGCCTGACGCGACCACGTACCGCCACACGTCCTCGGGGTACCACGTCAACGCCGACCTCAGCGTGCCGAGTTGTCCTTCGGAGTCCTCGAAGACTTCTCCTGACGTGAACTCGAGCACCGCCTGTCCGGTGAGTGACAGCCAGTCCAGCGCGCTGCCGCCGACACGCGGGTCGAATCCGAGGCGAGAGTCGATCAAGGAGCCGAGCGTGGCTACCTCCACGGTCAGGGACGCACTGTCCTGACCCGTGAACTGGAGCCGGGTGGGGTGGCCAGCAAACTCAGCTGGCAGCCGTTGAGTCAGCACGTCCTCAACGCGCGATCGCTGCGTCGACGGCACCAGCAGCTGCAGCCGGAGCCCCCAGTCGTGATCGCGCGACATCTCGTCGTCCAAGCCCAACACATCCGAGCCGGATCCGATTCGCGCAGCGATTCTGGGCACTGATGGGAGTTCAAGATCGAGGAGCGGGCGCACGATCTGGACCCAGTACGACCGCGCCAGACCGATCCCGTTCTCTTCGAGCATTGGCGCCACTCGTCGACACTACGGCTTGCGAATGTCCGGTCGTCGCCATCACGGCGCTGGACGCCAGCCAAGTGTCGACCGAGACGGTCGAGGCGATCGCCCGTGAGGTCGAGGACCAGCGGCAATCCCCGGTGCGGGAGCCCTCCTGGTGATCCACCTCGACACCACGTTCCTCGTCGACGCGATCCGCGAGTCACGGCGGGGCATCGACGGTCCGGCCCGGGCCACTATGGACCCGTCGAGCAGCCAAGAGCACGGCTACTCGCAGTTGTCGCATCTCCTGGTAGCTGGCACGACGACGAAACACTTGGGGCAGGTTGGAGTCACGGCCGGCTGTTCGGGGACCTTCAACGCGGGCTTCTTGGTGGACCCTTTTGGTGTCTGCGCGCGGCCGGGGTTTGCCCTTCTCCGCAACCTCTTGAGGGCGGCTTCAGCCTGTTGGCGCTTCTTCCAATACGGAGACCCCTTGGGAGCGGGCTTCCCGAGCGGGGGCAGCTTGAGTCGCTTGAGCTCAGCACGCACGGTCTTGACCAGCTTGCGGTCCGCCAGACACAAATCGCAGTGGACCGCTCGAGGTCTAGCTAGCTGCTTGGAGCAGTTGCGGCACGTCCGCGGCCCCCTGTCCGGGCCAATGTCGCGGATGTCTTTGCCTGGGGCTGTAGCCCTCTCAGACGCCCGGACTCCGGTCAGGCGCACGTTGCGTATCGTGGATCCACCGCTGTGGAGCGTCACGCGACTGCGTGGACGGATGTAGTTCACGGTAGGGCCAGCGACTCTTTGCGGAACTCGTCGTACGTGCCGGCGAGGTATCGGACGAGGGAGACCTGGAAGTCCGGGTTGGCGAAGAACAGGTCAAACAAGACCCCGTTCTTGTCGCGGCGGTCGATCAGCAGCTCCTTCACCTTCTGTTCGAGAACCATCTCGAACTGGCGCCGGCCGTTGTTGATGGCGACTTCGCGCATCTCGTCGTCCTCCTTGACCACGACCCACTGCTGGTCAACCCAGACCTTGTCGGCCTCGCCCAGGTCGGCGCGGTACTAGATCGAGCGCGTCCTCGACCACCTTGAGGGACTTATCCCGCGCCGTGAACTCACCACCGTGCCGGGTGACGAGTTGCAGCCATGCCTTCGGTTGCGATGCCTGGACGAACGCGATCACCTCATCGCCGAACAGCCCTGCTTTCCGCTCGTAAGTCGTGGGTGCCAGGGCGTCCCACCCGTGCGCGAGCAGGTGGGCTTCGATGTTCGCCTCGAACGCCGACTCTTGGGTGATGCTCACGGCTGCTACTCCTTGAGGGTGCGTGCGGTGGCGGCCTCGACGAGTTTTACTACTGCCCGCAGCGCTCGGGTGCGGTCTTCGGTCGAGATGAACGCTGAGCCGTAATGCGCGCCGGGCTTGAGCCGGACCAACTTGGCGAGTTCCTTGCCGAGCTCTCTACTGGCGCGGCCAAGGACTCGGGCGGCCTCGGCGTGGTCTTCGCCGGCGTAGCGACTTCCGGTCGCGGCTAGGCACACTGCGTCGGAGGCCGCGATCCCGGCTAGGACCGCGATGCCGACGACCACATTGTTGGCGCCTGGGCCTTCTTCGGTGGCCGCCAACTCGGCCACCTCGAGGTAGCGAGCGGCGATGATCCGCCGATTGCGTGCATCGGTGGGGCTGCCTCGTCGAGAGCGCTCGGTGGCCATCAGCCGGACTCTCGGGTCGATCCAGGTCCGCGCAACACGGCTGTCAGTGGGCCACCGACAAGCAGGAGTGCGTCGTCCCGCCAAGATCGGAAGAGCGGCTCCTCGGCAGCGGCCGCGCGGCGCAAGTCGAGCGGGGTCGTTTCCAGCCAGGACAAGTGATTGCCGGTCCACGCGAAGACCTCGTGCTCCACAGCGGCCAACTGGTCCTCCCACCGGGACATCTCCTCCGGCGACAGCTTGTCCGGACGGACCACGAGCACGTCGACGTCCGAGGCGGACGTGGCTTCGCCGCGAGCAACTGATCCGTAGAGGGACACGTGCACGGCTGGGACGGTCCATGCGGAGACCCTGTCGATGAGCGCCTGCCGCAGCCGCGCGTCCGCGTCGGCCAACTCGCGCAAGGCTGGGGCCAGTAGGTGCTCACGGTTCAACCGGTACAAGTTGGCCCGACCCGCCGTCTCGACCTGCACGATGCCTTGCGCGGTGAGGCGGCGCAGGGCGCGCAACGTCGAGGTGTGGGTGGCCTCACCGGCGAGTTCGGCGATCCGCCGGCCGGTCAGCAGAGCCTCGGTCCCGAGCAGCACTGTTAGCGCTCCAGCGTCAGCAGAGGGCAGCAGCGAGGCCAACGGTCGGGAAAGCTCCACAAAGTGAGTATGGACCAAGAACGATCCATTTGGACCAATTTTGATCCAACGAATTGCCCGGGGCCTCAGACGGAAGTTGGCGCGCGGTGGTGGCTGGATGCCCTGTGAGACCTATCCCGGTCCGCCGCTCCCGGCGGTCGTCACATCGAGCTCACCAGCCACGGCGGCCGTGATCAACGCCTGCTTGTACTCCTGAAGCAGGTCGACCTTGCCCGGTCTCGAACTCAGCCAGCGCACTGCTGTCGTCGCCGACAACGGCGAGATCGGGGCGGCCATTGGCCCGATGTTCCAGGAGCTTGTCGCGGCCCAGCTCGCGGCCGGTGAGAAGCCGGCGCACCCGGGATATGCGTGGTACGTCGCGCGTGGCGATCGGCTGGAGTTCGGGGCAGGCTTCGCTCGCGCCATTCGCGGCGAGCAGTCCGGGCAGCTCGCGGCGGTCGAGCGGGCCTTGACCACGACCTACATCGGCCCCATGAGCGGCATCGGTGCCGCCTGGGCTGAGCTGGGATCACAGGTGGCCCGCCGCGGTCTGGAGCCCTATGGCCCCTGCCGAGAGGTCTACCTCAACACCGACCCGCAGGAGCTCTGGGTCACCGAGCTGCAGCAGCCCGTGCGGGGCTGACCGGCGCTGCTCCTGACGAGGCCGTCGCAGTCCGCGCGGCCTGATCGGTCGGTGGATGCTGCACGAATGCTGAACCGTTTGCCCCGAAGCGCCTAGTTCTGCGCTTGGCGTGTGGGTGCGCAACCCAAACGGTTCAGCATTCGTGCAGGCGTCACTTCATTGCGGGGGCTGGGAGCAGGTCCACGCGGGTGATTGGGGGTCAGTCGGTCGGCTTCGTGGTGTCGGGGAGCAGGAAGGTCAACGCCACGAGGCCGGTGACGGCGAGGCTCACCAGTGGGCTCACGAACGCGAGGCCGGCGCTGACGGCGTATGCCGGCGGGCCGAGCAGATAGTGCCGGGTGCGCTGGCTGATGGCTGCGGCGGAGAGGGTCTCGACCTGCAGACCGCGCCGCACCGCCCACCACCAGATCGCATTGAAGGCCAGCGCGAGCACGAAGAATGTCGCCGCATAGAGCAGGGCGGCGGTGCGCTGGTCGGCGGGCTCGTGCCCGAGCATCTCCTCGCCGACGACCTTGGTGGGGAAGGGGATGAAGGAGATAACGAGCAGCAGCGCGAGGTTAAACAGCAGCAACCCGTGGTCGACGCCCCGCAGGTCGCGAATCAGGTGGTGATGGCTCAGCCACGTCGCACCGATGACGACGAACGAGACCAGGTAGGCCGCGTAGACCGGCCACTGGGCCCCCAACCGCTCGGCGAGTGAGCCGGGGCCCTCCGGGACGGTGATCTCTAAAACGAGCAGGGTGATGGCGATCGCAATGACGCCATCGCTGAACGCTTCAAGGCGCCCGGGTCGCATCAGCGCCGAGGTCTTCTCGTGGGTGGACACCCGGCTCACGCTAGCGACCCGCGGGCGATCGCTGCGCGCTGCCTGCACTGCGCCCGCGCACCGGCGGGCTCTAGGAGACCAGGTCGCGGTTGCGCAAGATGATCGGCGCCGCCGCGCCGTCGTTGGTCGTGTAGCGGCGGTTCATCTCGGCGACCAACTGGTCCATCGCGCCGTACTTGGTGAGCTGGAACGGCTCGAAGGGGGCGAGCTTCTCGATGAACCAGAAGCCGTCCTCCTGGGGCAGTGCCACCCCGGTGTGCCCCACGAAGAGCGTGTGCTCCATCGGGTCGTTGAGCACGATGCGGATGAGTTCAGCCGAGGGGGAGCCGAACTCGAGGCCGCGCTCGGCGTCCGCCGCCAAGAAGGTCTGGGCGAGCTCATCGGCGGGCACGTCCTTGACCGAGACCTCGTTGAAGACCCCGACGAAACCGGCCTGGCGCGCCTGGAGAGCAGCAAGCCCGGGGTCGGTTTCGAGGGCATCGACGTCGAACATCAAGAAGTTGCCCGCCTCCTGGGGCGGCGACGCCGCGGTGATCGAGCCGCCCAGCAGGGTGAAGGCCGCCAACCGGCAGTTGAGGTCCTGCTTGTAGGGGTAGCCCTTCAGGAAGCGGTCGTTGAGCTTGTCGCGGTCGACCTTGCGGTCCGCCAGCGGCGTAGGTGTCGCCGCGAGGTGGGCTGACGCCGGTTGCGGCGCGTTGAATGCCTTGACGGCGGTCAAGTAGTCGTCGATGCCGGTCAGTCCGGCCGCAGCCATCGCGGTGCGCAGTTCGGCGCGATCCGCATCCGTCACGAGGTTGGTGAAAACGGCGGGAGCGGCCGCGGCACTGGGAGTGGACTGTTCGGTGGGAGCGGGGGACTCGGCGGCCGGTTCGCCCGCGCAACTGGCCGCTGCGAGCGTCAAACCAGCGAGGGCGGCGGCGAGGGCCGCCCGGCCCCAAGTCGCCCCAGGCGCTCGTCGTTTCATGCGCGCCATGCTCCCATCTTCAGGCGACCAAAGGGGCCGAGGTCTTTGGGCTGGCTGAGCCAGACCGGCTTGAGACTTTGCCGTTACCCCTTGACGCTGGGGGCTGTTGTGGGCTCAACTGACTGGCGGTGCAGCCGGAAATTTGATCAACAACCACGCGCCATTCGTCCCACCTTTGGTGTTTTGTCTTCTTGGAGGTATGCGTGCAAGCGGAATCAGCCCATCTCAATAGGAATCTCGGCCTGTGGGCCATCGTGGGGCTCGGCCTGGGCTACATGACTCCCACGGTGGTGTTCGACACCTTCGGCATTGTTTCGGAGGAGACGAACTTCCTGGTTCCGAGCGCCTACCTCTTGGCCATGGTGGCGATGGGGCTGACCGCCGTCAGCTACGGCCGGATGGTGCGCGTCTACCCCTCCGCCGGCTCGGCGTACACCTACACCTCGGAGACGATTCATCCCAACGTGGGTTTCGTGATCGGGTGGGCCTCCCTCCTCGACTACCTGATGCTGCCGCTCGTCAACGCACTGATCCTGCGCAGCTACATGGAGGCGTTCTTCCCTGATGTTGCTCCGGCACTTTGGGTTTTTGTGGCCGTCGCGGCGGTGACCTCGATGGTGCTGTTCAGCATGAGCAACACCTCCCGGCTCAACGGCATCCTGGTGATGTTCTCGATTGTGCTGATCGCCGTCTTCATCGTGCTCGCCTGGCAGCAGCTCGCCGCCGGTGAGGGCAACGGCACGCCGTTCTCCACCCAGCCGCTGTGGCACGACGGTGCCGCCCTCGGACCCGTGATCACCGGCGCCACCATCGTCTGCTTCTCCTTCATCGGCTTCGATGCCATCACGATGTACACCGAGGAAGCCAAGGACGAGTCCACGGTGCCGAAGGCCATCATCATCACCCTGATGATCGGTGGCGCCATCTTCTTGCTGGCTGGCTGGTTCGCCCAGTCGCTGTTCCCCGACCTCAGCGACTTCTCTCCCGACGCCTTGGAGAACAGTGCGCTCCCAGAAATGGCCTACATCGTCGGTGGCAGCGTCTTCAAGGCCTTCCTGACCGCTGCTGCGTTCGCGGCCACCCTCGCCTCCGGCCTGGCCTCCCACGCCTCGGTGTCCCGGATGCTCTACGTGATGGGCCGCAATGGCCAGGGCCCGGTCTCCAAGGCGATGTCCTACGTCCATCCCCGCTACCAGACCCCAGCCCTTGCGGTGGTCTTCGTGGGCCTGGTGTCGCTGTTGGCGATCCCGCTGAACCTGGACTTCGTGGCCTCGCTCATCAACTTCGGCGCGCTGATCGCCTTCACCTTCGTGAACATCACGGTGATCGTCTACTTCGCGGTGAAGAAGAAGGAGACCCGCACTCCGGGAGAGATCTTCAAGAACGTCGTGTTGCCGCTGCTCGGCGTGCTGGCCGTCTTCATCCTGTGGATCAACCTGTCGCCCGAGTCCTTCAGGTACGGCGCGATCTGGCTGGGCATCGGCGTCGTCATCATGCTGGCGCTCACCCGGTTCTGGACCAAGCCTCTGCGGATAACCTTGGAGGAAGACCAGATGCCCTCCCTCGACGAAATCAGGTGAGCTAGCGCTCTCCCCCTTTGCATCGCCCTCCGGCCATGAGGCCGGGGGGCGATGTGCATTTGGGGGCGACTGACGGCCCAATCCCAGCGCCCCACACCCAGCGGAAAGGCCCGGCGGAAAAGCCAGAGCGGCCCAGGCTCAACGGGGGTAGCGTGCGCCGACATGGACCCCGCCCCGTTCGACCAAGCCCCGCTGGACCCCGCCCCGTTGGACCCAGCCCCGTTCGTCCCTGCTGACTTCGTGGCGCCAAGGTCGCTGGTCACCGAGCGCTTCCGCCTCGAGCCGCTGGGCCCACAGCACAACGACTCCGATCTCGCGGCGTGGACTTCCAGCATCGACCACATTCGGCGTACGCCGGGCTACCCCGACGGTGGGTGGCCACCGCTGGAAGGCATGTCCTCGGAGCGCAACCTTGCCGACCTGGTGCGTCACGCCCGCGACTTCGAGGAGGGGAAGGGCTTCACCTTCACGGTCTTGGCGCCCGATGCGGACCATGTGATCGGGTGCGTCTACCTCTATCCCTCCAAGCTTGCGGGCCACGACGTGGAGGTGCGCTCGTGGGTCACCGCAGACCACGCCGAGCTCGACGAGCCACTCGCCGCGGCGGTGGCGGAGTGGCTGCACAGCAACTGGCCCTGGAGTGCCCCTGAGCGTGGTGGCCGCTGAGTGCCGGCGGGCCTAGGCGGCGTACTCGAAGGCGCCGAGGTCGGGCCTCCCGGAGACCCGTCGCTTGACGAAGTCGGCGGGGCCGCGCCACTCCAGCTTGGCCCGATGAGCCGCGGCCAGCGGCACCCCACGATCGCGCGCGGGAGAGTTGCTGAGCAGCCGGAAGTCGTGGCGGGCCGGGGCGCGGAAGCCCTTCGTCGTACGCCGGTTGTGTCCGGCCGTCACAGCCGTGATCGCCGTGAGGTCCCCCGGTCCGACGAGCAGGTTGTTCCAGACATGCACGGCGGATCCCGGCGCTGCGGCGATGTAGGTGCCGCCCTCCGGCTGCTTGTTGACCAGAGTGTTGTTGACCACCCACAGCGTGCTCGACGGCTGGGTGAGGCCCTCGGCTCCGTAGGAGATGACCGCCCGGTTGGGAGAGTTAGGCCCCTGGGCGATCACGTTGCCCGCGATCAACGAGCGGCCGCCGTTGGGCAGATCGATCGAGTAGCTCGCCGCGGCGCGCTTGTCGAAGATCTTGTTGGCCACGATCTTGTTGATCCGCGCCCTCGACTTCACTTCGTGCCCCACGTTGGCCGCCGCGATCGTCGAGCCCTTGAGGACGAACTTGCGCACGGCGCCGATGTAGATGTTGTGGGTGTAGCCGTCGCCGCCGCCGTTGCGGGCAAACCGGGACCGGATGATCTTGATGACGCTGCTCGGGTTGGCGCCGGTGAGGATGCCGTCCTGGTTGTGGTGGAACCGACAGCCCACCACCGTCAACCCGGCTCCCTCCTGCCGGATCCCGGCGCCGTTGCCGTCGGGCACGGTCGCGCCGCTGAACTCGACGCTCTGCACCCGGGTCCGGTCGCCCGCGATCACCCAGATCGCCTTGCCTTGAGCGCTCTGGCCGTCGGCACGCAAGCGCACGCGCCCACCGACCCCGCGCAGGGTCAGGTCGTCCTGGGTCCACGTGGCGACATCGCCGGAGTAGGTCCCCGCGTCAATCTCGACGGTGTCCCCGCTGCGTGCGACGGCCGCAGCAGCGCTCGGCGTCGTCAGCCGGCGAGTCGGCCCCACCCGCAAGG
>JBAQXA010000145.1:0-5961 GCA_049299195.1 Nocardioides sp. | reverse complement strand
CCTCGCCCGGCGCTCTGCGTCAGCGCTGCCGCCTTGGCCTGGTCGGTGGTCCCGCGGGAGTCCGAGCGCGACACGACCGGCTCGCGAGTGAGGCCCGTGGCCGACGAGTCCGCGGAGTTGTCGGCAGCTTCGCCAGCGCCCGAGTCCCCAGCGCCCGAGTCCCCAGCGGTGGAGTCTGAGGTGGTCGGCGCACGTCCGAACGCGGCCAACTCCCCCGCGCCGCCACGAGTGTCGGCGGCGAGCACGCCGCCGGAGACTGCAGCCCCAGTCGCCCCAGCGGCCACGATCGACAGCGCCGCGACGGTCTTCACCAGCCGCTTCGGCGCCCGTCGAGCCGAGGCTTGGGCGTGCCCACCGCGATGCTTGGGGGCGTAGGACGTGTGCTTGGACAACCGGTTAACTCGCTGTTCGACGACGGGGGTCCCCCATGCTAACCCGCGCCGAAGCAGGCACCTAGAGCGAGACGTCCTCCAGCATCTCGGTGACCAGGGCCGCGATGGGGGAACGCTCCGAACGAGTCAGCGTGACGTGGGCGAACAGCGGGTGGCCCTTGAGCTTCTCCACCACCGCCACCACGCCATCGTGGCGGCCGACCCGCAAGTTGTCCCGCTGAGCGACATCGTGGGTGAGCACGACCTTGGAGTTGGCACCGATCCGCGACAGCACCGTCAACAAGACGTTGCGCTCCAGCGACTGCGCCTCGTCAACGATCACGAAGGCGTCGTGCAACGACCGGCCTCGGATGTGGGTCAGCGGTAGCACCTCCAACATGCCGCGCGCCACGATCTCGTCGATGACTTCGCGCGAGGTCACCGCCGACAGCGTGTCGAAGACGGCCTGACCCCAGGGCGACATCTTCTCGCTCTCGGTGCCAGGCAGGTAGCCGAGCTCTTGCCCGCCCACCGCATAGAGCGGGCGAAAGACCATGACGCGGGAGTGCTGCCCACGCTCCATGACGGCCTCGAGCCCTGCGCACAGCGCCATCGCCGACTTGCCGGTCCCGGCGCGCCCGCCAAGGGAGACGATCCCGACCTCGGGATCCAGGAGCAGGTCGAGGGCAATCCGCTGCTCCGCAGACCGCCCGTGAATGCCGAACGCCTCGCGGTCGCCGCGCACCAACCGGACGTGCTTGTCGGGACCCACCCGACCCAACGCCGTGCCGCGGTCCGACAGCATCACCAACCCCGTGTGGCACGGCAGCTCCCGCGCCTCGGGGAGATCGAGCGAGCCGTCGTCATACAGCTCGTCGAGGTCGGCGGCCGACACCTCAAGCTCGGCCATGCCTGTGTAGCCGGCCTCCGCTTCCGCGATGCCCTCGGCGCGGTACTCCTCGGCCTCAAGCCCGACCGCGCTGGCCTTGATCCGCAGCGGCAGGTCCTTGGAGACCAGCGTCACCCGGTGGCCCTCGTCGGCCAGATTGCGGGCGACGGCCAAGATCCGGGTGTCGTTGTCGCCGAGTCGGAACCCAGCGGGGAGGGCATCGGTGCCCACGTGGTTGAGCTCGACCCGCAGGCTTCCTCCCGACTCGCCGATCGGCACCGGCCGGTCCAGTCGGCCGTGCAGCACCCGTAGCTCGTCGAGGAACCGCAGCGCGCTGCGGGCGAAGTAGCCCAGCTCGGGGTGGTGCCGTTTGCCCTCCAACTCGGTGATCACCACCACCGGCAGCACGACCTCGTGCTCGGCAAACCTCCGCAACGCCCCCGGATCGGCCAGCAGCACACTCGTGTCGACCACATAGGTCCGAGGGCCATCGGCGGGGGGCGACTTGCTTGCGGGCGATGTGCGGCCCGATTTCTCGGCCGACTTCTGGGCCGACTTCTTCTGGCCCGACTTCTTGGCTGGCAACTCATGTGGGCTCATGCGCGACTGCCTCCCGTCCGGCAGGCTTCCCCACCCGCCGCCTTGGGCTCGAACGTACGCCGCACCAACCGACGGTCCGGGAGCGACACGCCTGTGATCGGTGAATGGCGCATGAAGGCCGGGTGACGCAGCGCGCCGCCAGCCCTGAGCCGGAGGAGGGGCTACCGAGCCCCGAAACGCCGCTCGCGGGCGGCGTACGCCCGGATCGCGCGCAGGAAGTCGACCTTGCGGAAGTCCGGCCAGAGCGCCTCGCAGAAGTAGAACTCGCTATGCGCGCTCTGCCACAACAAGAACCCGCCGAGGCGTTGCTCCCCCGAGGTGCGGATCACCAGGTCAGGATCGGGCTGCCCGCGGGTGTAGAGGTGTTCGGCGATGTGCTCGACATCGATGAGTTCGGCCAACTCTTCCAACGTCCGGCCGCTCGCCGCCTGCTCGTGGAGGAGCGAGCGCACCGCGTCGGCAATCTCGCGGCGACCGCCGTAGCCCACCGCGACATTGACCAACAGCCCGTCGATGTCCTTGGTCTCGTCGGCGGCCTGCTTGAGACACGCGGCGGTGCTGGCCGGGAGCAGATCGAGGGCACCCACCGGGTGGATCCGCCAGCGGTGCTGATCGGCGAGGTTGCGGACCGCGCCCTCGATGATGCTCAACAGGCCCTCAAGTTGCTGGGGCGGCCGATTGAGGTTGTCGGTGGACAACAGCCACAGGGTGACGACCTCAACGCCGACCTCCTCGCACCAGCCGAGCATCGGAGCGATCTTGTCGGCACCCGCCTGATAGCCGGAGGCGGTGTCTGCGCCGACCGCCCGCGCCCACCGCCGATTGCCGTCCAGCATCACCCCGACGTGTTGGGGGATCTGATCTGGCGACAGCCGTCGGACGACGCGCGCCTCGTAGGCCGGGTAGAGCACCCGCCGCACCGCATCCTTAACTCCAGCCACGGTGCGATGCTACCGGTCGGCGATTGCCTCGTTCGCTGAAGTTGTGTGGATTCGGTAGGTAGGCTCGGCGTCCGGGGAGTCTCAGCGGTGTAGCCGGCACCACCGGTCACGCCATCGAGGGGAAAGGGGGGTCAGATGCGGAACCGTCGCACCCAAGCCACGTCCGATCAACCCCCGCGCTTCGGCCTGGAGGGGCTCTCCGAGCAGCTCGCCGAGAGCCTCGAGGAGGTCAAGCCGATGCTCCGCGGCTGGCTGCATCTCGCGACCGCCCCGCTCACCTTGGCTGCCGGCATCGTGCTCGTCGTGCTCTCCCCCGACGCTCCCACGCGGTTGGGTTCGGCGATCTACGCCCTCTCCGCCGTGCTGCTCTTCACCGTCTCGGCGATCTTTCACCGGGGCAACTGGTCGCCGCGCGTCGAGCGCATCTTGCAGCGCTTCGATCACGCCAACATCTTCTTGCTGATCGCGGGCTCCTACACCCCCTTCACCCTGTTGCTCCTCGACGGCATCGACCGCACCATCCTGCTGAGCGTCGTGTGGATCGGAGCAGCGCTCGGCGGCTTCTTCCGCATCTTCTGGGTCGACGCGCCGCGGTGGCTCTACACGGTCATCTACATCGGCCTGGGGTGGGCCGCCGCGTTCTACTTCCCGGCCTTCGTCGGCACGTCGGGGACAGCGGTGCTGGTCCTGATGATCGTCGGCGGGGTGCTCTACACCGCCGGTGGCGTCGTCTACGGCCTGCGTCGCCCTAACCCGAGCCCGCGTTGGTTCGGCTTCCACGAGGTCTTCCACGCGTTCACGATCGCTGCCTTCGTCGTGCACTACGTCGGCATCTCGATCGCGACCTACACCCTCTAGGACACCCCCCAGGGACGCGCGCCCCGCGATCAGCCCTTGAGCTTGTAGTCCTCCAGCAGCCGCCGGCCGATGATCATCCGCTGGATGTCGGCCGTGCCCTCGCCGATGAGCAACATCGGGGCCTCGCGATAGAGCCGCTCGATCTCGTACTCCTTGGAGAAGCCATAGCCCCCGTGGATCCGGAACGAGTCCTCCACCACCTGGGCGCAGTACTCCGAGGCGAGGTACTTCGCCATCCCGGCCTCGAGGTCGTTGCGCGCTCCGGAGTCCTTCTTGCGGGCGGCGCGCACCATCATCTGGTGAGCCGCCTCAACCTTGGTGGCCATCTCGGCCAGGCGGAACAGCACCGCTTGGTGCTCGGCGATCTTCTTGCCGAAGGTCTCCCGCTGCTGGGCGTATGCCGCGCCGAGCTCGAAGGCACGTAGGGCCACCCCGCACCCGCGTGCGGCGACATTGACGCGGCCAACTTCAACGCCATCCATCATCTGGTAGAAGCCGCGACCAGGGGTGCCGCCCAGGATCTGGTCGGCGCCGAGGCGATGCCCGGTGAAGACGAGTTCGGTGGTGTCGACCCCCTTGTAGCCCATCTTTTCGATCTTGCCGGGCACGGTGACTCCGGGGGCGGTCTCCCCGAAGCCCGCTTCCTTCTCGACCAAGAAGGTGGTCATGTTCTTGTAGACCGAGTCGTGGCCTTCATCGGTCTTGACGAGCACCGCCACGAGGTTGGCCGAACCACCGTTGGTCAGCCACATCTTTTGGCCGTTGATCTCGTAGGTGTCCCCATCGACCCGGGTCGCCTTGGTCTTGATGGCCGCCACATCTGAGCCACAGCCCGGCTCGGACATGGAGAACGCCCCGCGGACCTCACCGGTGGCCATCCGCGGCAGGTACCGCTGCTTCTGCTCTTCGGTGCCGTGCTGCAACAGCATGTAGGCGACGATGAAGTGGGTGTTGATGATGCCGCTGACACTCATCCACCCGCGCGCGATCTCTTCGACCGTCAGCGCGTAGGTCAACAGCGACTGACCGAGCCCGCCGTACTCCTCGGGGATCATCAACCCGAACAAGCCGAGCTCCTTGAGCCCCTCCACGATCTCGGTCGGGTACTCGTCGCGGTGCTCCAACTCGGTGGCCACCGGGAGGATGCGCTCCTCGACGAAGACGCGGACCGCCTTGACGATCTCCTCGGAGAGCTCGTCGAGACCCTCGGTCTCACACAACCGACCCATGGTTACCCCTCTAGACGTTCGACACGGCAGGAGCGATCCTGCCCGCGGGCGCGTGCGGCGTCCAACGTTCGTGTCCAACTCCACATCCCGGACCCGGCCGGGAGGTGGCCTCGCTACGGCAGGTAGTCGGGGTGGACGCCCACGGCGTGGGTGTAACGCTTCCAGAGCAGGCGGAAGTGGGTGATGTACTTCTTGTAGATGCCGTCACCGGTGAGGTGCAGGATCAACTCATCGTTGAGGAACGACGTGCCCGACCAGTTCTCCGAACCCGTCCAGATGGTCCTGGTGCCCTTGCCGAGGTAGGTGCCGTCGAGGGTCATGACCTTCAGATGCGAGTAGAAGTTGACCGTCTCCTCTTCGGTGACGAGGTTGGTGATGTAGTCGTAGTCGGCGCTCTTGAGCGGGATCCGCGCCGCGTTGAGCTTGCGCACCACCTCACCGCCAGCGACGCTCGTGATCACCGCGATCTTGCAGCCGGCCCGCTTCATGCTGGCGACCTGGTCGGCGAGGTACTTGCCCCGCTCCTTGTTCCAGCCATACATGATGATGCGAATGACGGTCTTGCCGCCGCTGCCATAACCCGGCTTGGCCTTGCAATCGACGTTCTTGAGGCGAATCAGCACCGGGTCCTTGCTCGGCGGCGGGACCTTGGCGAACCGCTCGGTGGTGACCTTTCCGGCATCGGCCGCAGCCGAGGCGCCCGCAGAGTCCTTGTAGAACAGCGCATCAAAGGCACCGTTGGTGTAGGTGACCCGTCGAGTCGCGACCCGCTTGTCGAACTTCAGTTGGTTAAAGAGCGGGATGAACGCGTCGTAGAGACCAGGGGTGGAGTTGAAGGTGATCTGGTCGTTCCACTGGAGGCTGACGGCGCGATCGGTCAGATTGGAGGAGCCCGACATGATCACCTTCGTCGCCGCCCCCGTCTGGGAGAACGCGTAGACCTTCATATGCAGGTTGCCCTTGCCACCGCGGCACGAGCCCTCGCAGATCACCACGAAGCTCTTGCGGCGCGGCTTCTTGCCCAGCTCCTTGCGCAGCCTCCGGGTCTGGCTGGAGGTCCAGTTGTCGTTGAG
>JBAQXA010000144.1:0-5519 GCA_049299195.1 Nocardioides sp. | reverse complement strand
CCAAGTTCGCGACATGCCCAGTATCGACATCAGCCTGAGTCAGGGTGTACGTCGCCGTACACACCACATCCGCGCCAGGAGCCAACACCGTCGGGGCACACGCAACCGCACCCAAAGTCGGGTCATCGACACTGATCGGATCCAACGTCACATTGCCCGTGTTGGTCACCGTGAACGTGTACTCGATCGTGTCGCCCGCATCGGGACCATTGCCGTCACCATCAACGATGCCGCCAGCCTTCTTGTCCATGCTCACCGTGCCTGAGGGCAGGATCTGCACATCCACGGAGTCATTGGCCGAGGTGTCATCAGCCGTGCTGGCCGGATCACCGCCCGGCCCATTGCCGTAGGCCGTCGCGTCATTGGCCACGTGTCCGGAGTCCACATCCGCCTGGGTCAACTCATAGGTCCCTGTACAGGTGGTTGACGCGCCCGGCGCCAGGGAGACTGCCAAGCAGGTGACCGAAGGGATCTTCGGATCGGACACGCTGATCGGGTCGAGCGTCACATTGCCGGTGTTGACCAGCTTGAACTCGTAGGTCACGGTGTCACCGGCGCGAGTGCCACCCAACGAGCCCGACTTCTCCAGCGAAATACCGGCCGTCTGTGTGGCCGTCACAGTGGCCTTCACCTCGTCGGAAGTGATCTCAGTGCCGGCACCGTCCAACGCCGACCCCGTGGCGAGGTTGGTGATCTCGCCCGCGTCCACATCGGCCTGAGTCGTGACGTAGGTAGCCGTGCACGTCACGGAGGCATTCGCGGCCAGCGAGGTTGGGGTCGTCGGGCACGTGACTGCGATCTTGTCGTCGGTGACCGAGTAGGGCGGGAAGAGCGTTGCGCCGCCCGTGTTGGTCAACACGTAGTCGTAGGTGATCGTCTGGCCGGGAGCGTCGAAGGACGTGACGCTCGGGGTCTTCTCCACTGCCAGCGACGCAGGAAGTGCCGTATTGGTGATGGTGCAGGTGATCGTGGAGCCCACCGCATCGGCGTTGATGGTCAAGGTGTCGCCAGAGAGCCCGCCGCCGGAGCAGGACCAGTCGCTCGCCGAGTAGCCCCCGGCGTTCGCGGCAACCAGTGCCTCAGACAGGGTGTAGGACTCTCCCTGATAGACCGTGGTGGCCGCGCTGGTGTCGGTTTCGGCGGCTGCACCGGCTGTCGAGGTGAAGACGGGAACCGTCTGTGACCCGGCGGCCGTGAGGTCCGCCGCGTCGCCGACATAGGCACCGACCCAGGTCTTGGCAAGCCGGAGCTGGGCCTGGCCGCGGGTATTGGTGATCGTGCACGCAACGTTGGCGTCGGGCATCGTCAAGCTGCCCGAGATCGCCGCACCCGATGCGACCGATGCGTTGGTATCGGTGCGCACACAGTCGTAGGACGAGGTGTAGTTGGCGAGGTCGGTCCCGGAAGCGGCGACTTCAGCGAAGGTCACGGTGTCGCCAGCGGTGACGGTGGCCGAGGCCTGGACCCCATTGCCGCCCGCCGTGCTCAGCGTGCCGTTGGCGTTCATCTGGAACTGCCCGGCATCGGTGGTCGGCGACAGCGCCTTGGTGACGGTCAGCGTGCGCGCGTTGCGCGTGTTGGTGAACGTGCACACAAGGTCGGCTCCGCCCGGGAGGCTAGCCGCGGGGATCGTGAGTGCTCCGCCGGCGAAACTCGAGGTCACCACGCTGTTGGAGTCGGTGTTGACACACTGCACTCCGGTGAGTGCCCAGTTGGCAGGCACCGCCTCGGTGATCGTCACAGCTGCGTCGGGAGCCACGGTGTAGACCGGGTCCCCGGTGGGCGGCGTCGCGGTGTTTTCGGCCGCTGTCGTGATGGACACAGGCGAAGCCGCGAAGATCGAGCTGGTGAAATCGAACTTGCCGGTCCCGTTGGTGGTCGTCTTACGAAGTTTGATCGTCGGCTGCACCTTGTTGATATAGGTACAGGTCACCTCAGTGCCTGCCGACATCCCGGTCAGCGTCACGGCGCGACCACTGACAGTGCCCACCGGCGCCCCGGCTGCATTGACACACGCGAGCGAGGTGAAGGTGTACGGGCTAGCCGGAGCGTTCTCGGTCAGAGTGACGGTGGCGCTTCCGGCGCCGCCGATCGTCAGCCTGTTGTTGAAGACGCCCGTGCCCGCCGACGTCGTGATCGACGGCGCGGTCGAGGCCAGCGTTCCAGCCGTCGTCGCTGCCGTGAAGCCGAAGGTCCCGTCACCACCAACCGTCTGCTTGACGATGACGATGCGCGGGTCCCGCACGTTAACGAAGGTGCACACGACGTCCGCACCACTCACCAGCGGATTGACGGTCACCGAGCCGAAGGTGGTCGCATTGTTGACCACCGAAGAAGAGAAGACGGAGCCCGCCGGAGCACCGGCGTTGTCCACACAGCTCGCCGAAACCAGCGAGAACTGGGTGTTGTTGCCCCCCGACACCGCCTCGGTGACCGAGTAGCTCGCCCCCGGCGTCAGTCCGGTGAAGACCTGCTGCACGGAGTCGCTGCCACCGGCGACTGGGTTGGGGTTCAACGAGAAGCCCGACAAGCCCGTTCCGGTCGTTGTGAAGGAGAAGGACGAGCCGCCGCCGATGGCGGTCTTCACGATGGTGAGCTTCGCCAACTTTTGGTTGGTGAACGTGCAGGTGATGTTGGCGCCAGCTTTGACATTGGCCCCTGGGACGGTGACCGACGCCGTGCCACCGGCAGCGACGGGGAAGCCGGCCAACGTCCCGTTGATCGGGTTGGTGACGCCCGTGATGGCGGAGTTAGCGTCGGTACAGGTGGCTGAGGTTGCCCGCCAGCCGGACGGAACCGTCTCGGACACGGTGATGGCCGTCCCCGCAGTGCCGACGTGGACCGTCGTCGAGGACACCGCCGCTCCCGCGGTCGTCGTCGTCACCGTGTCGGCGGCGATGGTCGCACCCGTGGCGGTGAATTGGAACGGACCCGCGCCACCGTTGGAGACCTTCGCCACCGTCAGCGTCGGGGCCGGCTGAGCGATCGTGATCTGGTAGTCCTCCACCTCGCCCAGCGGAACGACGCCCGTGATCTTCTGGGACTCAGCAGCAGTTGTGCCGATGCGGAGCCGCAAATAGGAGGTCCCCGCGACGGCCCCCGTGGGCACGGTGAAGGTCAGCGTGGCCGACCCGGCGGTACACGCGACGGTGTCTGATGCCTCTGATGCAGCGAAGGAGCCGTTCCGATTCCAGTCGACCCAGCCCGTCACGAAGCCGGTGCCCACACACGCGAGTGTCTGAGTGACCGTGGTCCCCGCCTGGCGCGTGGGGGTCATGAGAGACGTCACGCTGTCTTCGTCGTCGGTCCCTGCGGAGTCATCGCCGAGCGCCGTGGCGGTGTTGGGCGAGGTGATCTCGGTGTCGACGTTGGCGCCCAAGCTGAGGATGGCCGCCCCGGGCGACGACAGGGTGAAGCCGGTGGAGACGCTGGTGGTCCCCGCGGGCACCACGCCGCCGCTCCACGCCGGGTCAACCATGGCCCCGGCATCGCCGTAGGACACGGGTGCGTCACCGAAATCGGCGCCGGCGACAACGCCCAGCGCGATCGCCGACTTGCCACCACCCTTGAGTTCGATGTCGGCGCTGCTGGCTCCGTCGAGGAAGCCAATGGCCATGGGACCCGTCTCGCACTCATCGCCGTCGGGAGACAGCCGCAGGGTCGATCCCGTCAAGATCGCCTGGGTCTGGGTCGTGCAATCGGCGTCCCGGTAGCGGTCGATGATCCGCCAGGTGGCGCCGGTCGTCAGCGGGGTTGCTTGCACGTACTCGCCGCTCGAACTTGCTTCGGCGTCCGCCATGACCAAGCCCTGCAGCGGGACTGCCGCACCGCCGAGCGTGGCCGAACAAGCCATCCGGAACTTGACCGTGCTCCCCGGATTGATATTGGCGAGACCCGAGATGAGCTGATTGCTGCCACCAGTGCCGCCGATGTTGTAGAGGTCATCCAACCCGTCCCCGAACCAGTTGCCGGGACGATAAGACTCCACCGCGCCGCTGACGTTGCTAATGGTGCAGGAGACTACGAAAGGCACCCCGCCGAAATTAGTGGTGCTCGATACGGTTTTACCGCCGGCGGAAAGGTCATCGCCATGGGCGCCCCATTCCATCCAGTCGATAGCCGAGAGAAATCGGCCGCCGCCAGCAGTGGCATAGCGGGCCTCAGCGGGGGGAGCCGTCGTCGCCATCTCGATGACGGCGGTCGCGCCAGTCAACAGCAGCACCGCGAGCGTCGCGGTCAGCCAGCGCATGCGGGGCAGCATGGCGAATCTGGCAACGGGACGTCGGCGTGGGGGGCGTGCGGGCGAGCGATGATCTTGCGTGCGGTGTCGGTTAGACATCGTGTCCTCGTAATACTCGGCGAAGTGCAATCCGGGGGTGCTTTGTCAAGCGACAGCGGGGGGCCATCGACAATGCTGAAACGCACTATATAAAACAGTATGACGGCGGTTCGGATCGTTCGTTACGCCGGTTCTAAATACTGAAAACAATTGGGCCAGCGAGGGACCGAAGGCGAATGTCCCACTCCCGCCGATCATCGCGGCGGACGGTCGCCTCGATGACCTCGATGCCGCCCGCGGGGTTCGCCAACGCGTGTTCCAGCTCAGGCAGCGATGTCACCCGCCAATGGGGTGTCCGGGTGGCTGCGCACAGGGCGGCCAGATCTACGTGATGCGGGGTGCCGAACAGCAGGTCGTAGCGGTCGGCATACGTCTCGGCGCCCTGCTCGAGGACCGCAAAGATCGAGCCGCCGTCATCGTTGACCACGACGATGGTCAGGTCGGGGCGAGCTTCTCGGGGACCGAGCACGAGGGCGCTGGCGTCGTGCAAGAACGTCACATCACCCACGAGCGCGAGCTTGCGGTCGCCCTCAGCACGCCCGAGTGCGGCGCCGATGGCGGTCGACAGGGTGCCATCGATGCCGGCCAGTCCGCGATTGGCAATCACCTTCCGCCGCTCACCGACCACGTAGGGGGCTGCCATCAGGTCGAGATCTCGGATCGGATTGGAGGCACCTACGACGAGCAGTCCACCGGCGGGAAGCGCTCGGCTCACGGCCCTCGCGACGGCGTACGGCGTGAGCTGCTCGGCCGCGTCCACCTCGGCATCGATCCGCTTCGACAACAACCGATCGGCCTCTTGCCAGCGGGACAACCACTCCGGCCCCTCAACCCCTTCGGCCACCAACGCGTCGGCTTCGAGGGAGACCGCGAAGGGCCGGGTCGGCGCGCACCCTTGGGCGCGCAGCGAGACGACGCTCACGTCCGCGCGTGCGAGCAGGCGGGTGACCGGCCGCGACAGCGTCGGATGACCGGCCACGACGACCCGCTGGATCTCGTCCCCCAGCTCACCGTCGAGGAGCAGGCGGTAGCTCCGCAGCGCGTTGGACCCCGTGCGACACCCGGCGCTCGGCTCGGCGAAGAGCGGCCACCCCGCGGCCTCGGCCAGCTGGCGCGCAGGTGGTCCGGCGTCGTCGCCGGCGACTACAACCGTGGGCGGGCCGAGCGGCAAGACCAGCGG
>JBAQXA010000143.1:0-6579 GCA_049299195.1 Nocardioides sp. | reverse complement strand
TGCGCAGCAGGCGCGCATCGATGGGCTCGTCGACGCGGAGCGCGGCAGCGGGAGTCGCGCCCGCCAAGGTGGCCAGCCCCCAGGCGCCGGTGCCGGCGGCCCCGGTGAGGAGTGAACGTCGGGAGAGGGGTGCGGTCATGCCTGTCAGGGAAGCAGGGCGATCCGGACGTTGTCCAACTCGCCGTTGAACTGATCGGGGGCATCCTCCACGATCTGGCCCTGCGGATTGAGCTTCCCGCCGAGGGAGAGTGGTGCTGGCCGTTCGGACTCGGTGATCGATCCGCTCCGGTCGGGCGTGGTCCAACTGCGCCAGTCCTGTGGTGCGGCCTGGGTGCTGCTGGGCGCCCCGGCCAGCTCCGCTAGGTGCAGGGACGCCACACCGTCCGCACGCTGGCAGACCACGCGGTACCAAGTGCCCTCGTCGAGGTCTTGGGTCGCCTTCACCAGGGTCTCGCCCTCGTCCCCGGCCAGGCGACAAGCGGGGCGGAGATGGTCGACCTGGAGTTTGAACTGGCCAACATCGCCGAAGAGGCCGCGCTGCAGCAGGTTGTCGCCATCGTCGTCGTCGGTGTCCCCGGCCGATCCGGGGGGATACATGACATCGACGGAGAACTGGAAGTCCCGCTCGGCGGGGGCGAACCCGGCCCCGGTTTCGCCGCGGACGTTGAGGACGGCACGCCGGCCCGCCGCACTGTCGGAGGCCGTCGGGAAGCGGAGGATGACGCCACCTTCGTCGGTCTGTACGGCGCTCAAGGCGCCACCGCCCGCAGTGATCACGTCGGCCTCGCCGCTCCCGGCGCTGAAGGCGATCCGTGTGACCGGACCAGCCGTGAGCTCCTCGAAGTCGAGGAGGAGGGTCTCCTGCCCGCCGCTGCTGGGGGCCAGGGCCCCCGCCTTCTCGGCGGGCGGAGCATCCTGCCCACTGCAGCCACCGGTCAGGACGATGAGCGCGAGGGTCGCGGACAGGGCCGCGGCCCGGTGGACCGGTCTAGGTCGCTTCGGGGGGTCAAACACCCGGAATCGTCCGACGAGGGAGCGGAACTGGCCAACACGCACGCACCAACCGTAACCAAAGGGCCCAGCGGCTTCCCCTGTTTGGGACAATGGGGGAGTGAGTCACCGAAACCCTTCCCCGACCCCAAGGCCTGGGGCCGCATTGCGATGGGCGCGCCGTTCTGTGCTGGTGGGAGGCGTCGGTGTGGGTGGCTACTTCATCGGGCAAGCGCTCGAACCTGATGCGCCCAAACAACCCGAGGAGACCAAGCCCACCCCCAGTCCCTCGGAGACGCCGACCTCCCGCTTTCCGGGCGATCCCGGGGCCGGTTCGCTGTTGCTCGGCATCAGCTTGAGCATCTCCGAGGCGATCGCCGATGTGCCGGAGTTGGCTTCGCCACCCTCCCTCACCCGCCGGTTTTATCGGGCGCATCAGACCGGTCTCATGTCCGCCATGGTGCGGGCCGATGCGGAGGCGGGCGCGGTCAGCTTCGTGTCGATGAAGCCGCCGGGCAAGTGGTCCGAGGTAGCCGCGGGTGACCGGGACGGCTGGGTCGATGACGTACTGGATGGACTGGCCACCGAGTCACCGGTGTTTTTGGCGCTGCATCACGAGCCCGAAAACGACCACTCCGGCGGTGGCAATGTGCCGGCATCGTGGCGAGAGATGCACGTGCGGGTGGCGACGCGAGCCGCACGGATCGCACCCTTGGTGCAGGTCGTGCCCGTGTTGATGCAGTGGACCTTTGACCCCAGCTCCAAGCGCGATCCGGCGGAGTGGCTGGTCGACGACCTGCCCCTGCTCGGGGTCGACATGTACAACCCGTGGCGAGCAGACGTGGCGGGGAGCCGCTGGGTGGAGTTCTCCGAGCTGCTCGCGCAGGTCCGAAAGGCCGTCCCGGACAAGCCGATCATCGTCCCCGAACTCGGTGCCGTGACCGATCCCTTGGATCCCACCCGCGCGGCGTTGTGGCTGCAGTCGGCCTTCGACCACGCGCTCACCGAAGACGTGGTGGGGATGGCCTGGTTCGAGTCGGAGTACAACAACCGCCGCGGGGATCTAAGCCTGACCGAGGAGGGCTTCGCCATGATCAATGCCCTGCTCGCCCGGCCCGAGGTCGCGCGCGGGTCCGATCTCGGCACCTGAGTCCGGCACCCGAAGGCCATAGCACCCAGTCAGGCGCGCAAGGTCAGCCGTCGAGCACCTTGAGGCGGGCCGCTTCGATGGTCGCGAGCACCGGCCCGGCGATCTCCTCCAAACGCTCGATATCGGTCGCGTCGACATGCTTGCGCCAGGAGTTGGCGACCTCTGCCGGTGACCGATCAAAACGGTGAAGTTTGCCGCTGTCGGGAGCCTCGCCGCGCGGTGTCGGCGCGTCACCCGCTCCCGCCGCCGAGATCTCGGCATGCACCGCGTCGGTGGCCCGCAGCCCCACGGCGGTCATCAGCCGGTCCACCGCCGCAGTCCCGCCCGCGGCCACCTCAGGGTGGGCCACGATCAGGGCGCCTGGCGTGCGCTTCACGTCGTCGGTCGCGAGGGCGCTGAACACCGTCCAGAACAAGCCCATCGCCTCGGTGTCGGTGAGGGCGTCGGGGCCGCGCTCGAGCAGGTCACCGGCCGACGAACCGATCAGAGGGAGGACTTCCTCGGCGTGATCGGTGGCCACCCGGAAGGTTTCGGCGATGTCGGCACTCCAGCCCATCCGGCGGTAGCTCGCCAGGACCGCCCCGGGATGCCGGTAGACCAAAACTGCCCGGGCGCCGGTCAGGCGGTAGATCGCCGGCACCGACAGCATCGCGAAGGGATCCTTCACGATCATCCGGGTGCCCGGGAGCATCGCCCGGGTCTGATGGCGGCCATAACGGCCGTAGGTGCGCGGGTTGAGTCCGGCGTACGTCGTCCGCAGCAGGAGCGCCTGTCGACCGCTCGGCCGAGTCAGGCGGGTCCACTCGCTCAGCGTGCCGCCCAGGGCGTATTGCTTGCCGCGCGGGTTCATCGGCTCCCGGCCGGCCAGGCTGGTCCCGGGGGCGGCGGCAAACAGTCGGGCCAGCCACGTGGTGCCGGAGCGGGGCACACCCGTGACCAAGATCGGGCCAGTGGGGGAAAACACGAACGTCACCTTCTCACGACCATGACGAAGGGCACCGGTGGATCCGCAGATCCCCGGTGCCCTCCGTATCGGTTGCCTGTTTAGCTGCTGGCGTTGCGGCCTTAGCTGACCGTCACCGTGCGGGTGATGTTGGCAGCGGTGGCGCCCCAGCCGTCCTTCACGGTCATGGTGATCGTGTAGGTGCCGGGAGCGGCATAGGTGTGCGTGCCAGCCGAGGTGATCCCGTTGGGAGTCCCGTCGCCCCACACGAACGTGTAGGACAACGTGTCTCCGAGGTTGGGATCGGTGGAGGCCGCGCCCGAGACCGCGCAGACCAGCCCGACGCACGTCGGCTGCGGGAAGACCGCAGTCGGCGCCACGTTGCCCGGCGGCGTGGTGATCGTCACCGAGGTGGTGGTCGTCCCGACCAGGCCGTACTCGTCCGTCGCCGTGAGGGTCACCGTGAAGGTGCCCGGGGTCGGGAAGTAGTAGGTCGGGAGCGGGCCGGTGCCGGTCACCAGGTTGCCGTAGTTCCAGGCGTAGGTCACCGTCGGAGCGTTCTCGTCGGTGGTGCCGCGAGCGTCGAAGGTGCACGCGTTGTTGGTGCAGGTCTTCGCGATGTTGGCCACCGGCGGGTTGTTGCCCGCAGGTGCGGTCACCGTCACCACGGAGTCGGTGGGCACCGGGTACTGCAGGTGTCCATCGAGCGGGCGCACGCGCACCGTGTAGGTGCCCGCCGCGATCGCCGGCGTGGTGTAGGAGTAGTTCGACCCAGGGGAGCCGGGGCTGTTGACGAACGCCCGGATCCACTTCTCGCCGGCGCTGAAGACACCGGTGGAGGCCATGTACCACCCTGCGGAGTTGACCACGGCCACCTCGACCCGCTGGATCGAGATGTCGTCCTCGGCCCGGCCGCTCATCGGGATGCGCGACTCGCTGAAGCTGTTGCCCGTCACCGGGGACCGAAGCGCCTCACTGAGGACGGGATCCGCGTCGCCCGGGTAGACCAGGTACTGAGCGGTCGCCCCGGTGTTGGCGGCATCCCACTGACCGGCGGTGTCGACCGCGATCGCCGTGGCGTTCCAGGTGCCGGCCTGCGGGACGGTCACCGGAAGGCTCCACGTCGTGCTGGTGGCGCCGGGTGTGGCCAAGGTGGCGTCCACGGTGGCAAAGCCGGCCGACATCGTGCCGTCGGACTTGAGGTAGCGGCCGGTGTCACTGTCGAGCAGTGCCACCTTGACGGCGTTCACCCCGAGGTTGTCGGTCGCGGTTCCGGTGATGTTCCAGTTGAGCGTCTGCAGCGACTGGTCGAACACCGGCAGCGTGATCAGGGTGTCGGGTGCCGTGTCGCCGGTGGGTCCGGCCACGATCGTCAACCGACCCTGCAGCGTCGACGGCGTCGTCAGGTCCAGATCGTCGGTTGCGCGCACCGTGAAGGAGTAGGTGCCCGGCGTCAGGTTGAACGGCGTCGTGTAGGTCCAGTTGTGGGTCGTCCCCGTCAGGTTCAACGGCGAGATCCGGTAGAAGCCCGCCTGGACGTTGGTGCCCCAGGTGCCGTCAGCCGCAAGGTTCTCCTTGGTGGAGGTGTTTTGCAGCCGGATCTCCACCTTGGCCAGATCCTGGTCGTCGGTGGCCACGCCGGAGAACGTGATCGGCGTACCGGCGGCACGCGTCAGCGTCGGCGCAGTCGTCGGTGGGGTCACGGCCAGCGGCTGAGCGATGGTCACGGTAGGAGCCTGCCCGGTCGTGTCGACCGTCCAGGTAGCGCCGGGGAACGTCGTCAAACCGCTCTGGCCGGTCACGTCACTGGCCAGCACACCGGCCCGCCATTCACCCTCATGGGGGAGGGTGATCTCGGTGGACCACGTCGTTGACGTGGCGCCGACGACGTCGGGATCGACGCGGTAGGTCGTGTACTCGTTGACCAACTGGCCGTCGGCGGTGAGGTAGCGGTCTTGGGCGTCCCGGAAGAACACGCTGATCGAGGCGACGCCTTGATCGTCGGCCGCGGTGCCGCTGACCACGAAGGACAGGCTGGTCACCAGGCCACGGGAGGGCGAGGTGATGCGCGCCGTCGGTGCGGTGTTGTCGAAGAGGAAGGTTTCGACCTTCTTCAGCGGCTTCACCGGGTCACTCGTGGTCTGATCGAAGGCCTTGGCCTGGATCTTCATGGCCTGGGCGTCGGGAATGTTGAGCGTCAGCGACCACGGGGTGGTCGTGCCGGTCCGAGTCCCGAGCGTGGCGTTGATGCTGTTGGCCGCGCCCCACGTGGTCAGGTTGTCCTGGAGGTAGCGGCCGCCGGCGTTGATGACCTCGATCTGCACCCGGCGCAGCGCGGTCGGGCTGGTAGCAGCGCCGGTCAGCGTGAACGGCGTCCCCGCGGCGAAGATCTGACCGTCGCGCGTGGAGATGCTGGTGTCGACGGCCGAAGCGGCGGGAGCATTGTTGAAGTCGTAGAAGGCGACCCGGCCGGTGCGAACCCCGCCCTGGATCATGCCGTCGCCGCCCGCGAAGACGCCGCGCGGCGTGACGAGCATGGCCTTGTTGCCCTCAAAGGAGTTGGAGCCGGGGTTCCACTCAAGCGCATGCCCGGTCACCGGATCGAGTGCGGCGATGTGATCGCGGCGCACAACCTCGTCCTTGAGCGCGTAGGCGCCGATGCCCTGGCCGAAGCCGTAGCCCTGGGTGGTCAGACCCGGCCACGGGTCGGAGGCGGTGCTCGACTCGGCGAAGCTCACGTGTCCACCAACGTAGACGGCCTTCTCCGAGATGCCGATGCCGTAGACGGAGTCGAACATGCGGGTGACCCACAGCGGATTGACGTTGTCGTTGCCGCTGACCGGCAGCGCCACGGCGGTGTCGTTGATCGGGGGACGGTCGCCGCCCGAGCCCGAGCCGACTACGAAGAACTGGCCGTTGGGGGACATGTCGCCGCCGAAGAGGCGCTGGATGCCGCCGACGTACTGGAGGTTGTCCTCCCACAGCCGGGTGCGCCAAGGCAGCAACTGCTTGGTGGCGGTGTCGATGATGCCGATGCCGTAGCGGTCCTGGCCGGCGATCTTGCGGCCGGTGTGACCGACCACGAGCTTGGTGTTGTCGGGGGTCAACTCAAGGACGTTGACGGTGAGGGCGCCGTTGGGGCCGATGCCACCGGAGATCTGGTTGTTGAAGCCCGCGTCCACCGCGCCGGTGGCGCCGTTGACGGCGACCAGGCCGACCCGAGTGGTGGAGTTGATGGCGGTGAAGCGCCCGCCGGCGTAGACGGTGGTGTTGGTGGCGTCGATCGCGTTGACATCGCCATTGCCGTTGGCGGTGAAGGCCGCGACCGGAGCGCCGGTGATGGGGTTGATGGAGGCCAGCTTGCGCTTGGACACGCCGTTGACGGTGTTGAACGTGCCGCCGATGTAGAGCTTGGTGCCGTCGGGGGACGCCTCGATCGAGCTGATGCCGCCGCCGGCCACCACCGGGTTGAAGGCCGTGTCGACCAGGCCCGTGT
>JBAQXA010000142.1:0-10669 GCA_049299195.1 Nocardioides sp. | reverse complement strand
CCCCGAGCGGTTGGGGGGTGTCAGTCATCGCGTCCAGCCTCTCCTGAGTCCCCACCGACGTGGGCGGAGACGCTGCGGTCGAGCCGCACGACGAGGGCACCGCGGTGTTCGTCCCACGACGCCTCGAACCTACCCGGCGTCGGCGCGAAGCCCTGGACTTCACTGATCAGCAGGGTGTGCTCGCCGGCGGCATTGCGCTGGCGCAACACCAGCCCACCGTTGGTGGCCGAGCGAACCGGGACCAGCAAGAGCTCAAGCGCCGCTTCATCCGACCCAGCCGACTGGACGGGTTGTTGCTTGGCCAGCAGCACCCCGGCGGCAAACCAGCGGGCCACCTGCTCCGCGCTCAGATGGAGGTAGCCCGCGGAGGTGATCTCGACCGTCTCGGCCGCCGGCTCCACCGTCGCGGCGGGGTAGTGATCGCGCACCAAGAGCTCGATGACCTGCTCCATCGCCTGCTCCACCGGGTCGGTCAGGGGCGCACCCGGCACCACCGAACCGGCCTCGATCAGATAGACGGTCACGTCCGTCGGCGCCAGCGGGCCGAGCAGCCAGGCCGAAAACGACAGCGCGTGATCCCAGCGGAAGTTGTGCGTGTGCAGCCCGTCGATCGGGGGCAGCTCGGCGAGCTCCTCGGCCGGGACCCGATAGATCGTGCCCGGCTTGGCCCCGGTCGCGGCGGCGTCGACGATCACGACGCGCGCGGCTCCGCGCATGCCGAAGGCAACGTCCATGCCCGAGGTGCCGCCGTCGACGACGCGCACCCCCTCGGGGACGCCGCGCTCATAGAGGTGGCGGATCAGCACCGGCCCCACGGCGTCGTCGCCGCGCAGGATGTTGCCGCAGCCGATCACCAACAGGTCGCACGGCTCGGGTGCGAACCCGTCGTCGAGCAACTCATAAGGCGATGAGGGAGAAGCAGCCGCTTCAGACCATGCCATTGATGACGAACTTGTTCAGCTCTCGGCCGGTCTTGCCGTCATAGGCATGGACGGTGCAGACCAGGCAGGAGTCGAACGAGCGGGCCACGTGACCCAACTCGACCGGATCTTCCATGTCGACGATCGGGGTGCCGACGAGGGCCTGTTCGATCGGGCCCAACGTGCCTTCGGAGTCCCGCGGGCCGATGTTCCACGCGGTCGGGGTGACCACCTGGTAGTTCTCGATCTTGCCGTTCTCCAGCACGATCCAGTCCTGCAGGGCGCCGCGGGCGGCCTCGGTCGCGCCCCAGCCCTTGCCGGACTCGGCCTCGACGGGCTTGGTGTAGAAGGAGCCGTGCAGGTCGATCTGGCTCAGCCAGTCCATGACCCACTTGAAGTACTTCGGACCCTCATGCATGCGCGCCATCTGACGCACGAAGACCGACGGGCCGAGCTTGTCGAGCATGTCAGCAAACAGCGGATCGCTGTCCATGTGGTCGGCGGGCGACGGGCCGGCAGCCGCGATCCGGCGGGCCAACGGTCCGGCCTCCAGCGGGATGATGCCCATCCCCGGCACGTCATAGCGGGGCGACTTGGCCCAGGAGTACTTGTCCTGCTTGCGCCCGTCGAGCGGGTTGATCGGGACCGTCTCACCCTCCCAGGGGTGCAGCGGCCGGCTGCCCTTGTAGAAGGAGTGGGTGACGTCCTCAGAGACGCGCAACTGGTCGTAGTCGAACCACTCGCCGCCGGCATAGACCCCGCCGCGACCGATGAGGGCGTCCTGGCGGGCGTCAACGGTCGGGTTGGTGTAGAGCTCGGGGGAGAAGTAGGTGCCGGGGGCGATGAAGTTGCCGCAGCCCGCGCCGTACTTGTCCAGCCCGATGTCGAGGGCGTAGCGGATGAAGAAGCCGCAGTCGGAGTTGTACTGCGACTCGTTTTCGTTGACCCAGGCCTGCATGTCCTCCCAGGTCTTGATCTCCATCCAGCGGTCGATGGAGCAGCCGAGCCACTCCTTCTCCAGCCAGTTGTCCTTCCAGTGGTTGAGGATCGCGGTGGAGCGGGTGATGTCGGCCAGGTTCGGCGCACACATGACCCCGCCGGGCACCATGAAGGAGCTGTGCGGCCACTGCCCGCCGAAGATCGCATAGACCTCCACCGGCTTGCCCGAGAGGACGACGCCCTTCTGATAGGCGGTGCCGACATAGGGGGCGAAGCGACGCACGGCCTCGTCATACATCTTCGACTTGGCGTAGTTCTTGTTCACCAGGTCGATGGCAAAGAGGGCGTAGAAGTAGCGCGGGATCGACTGCAACGTCTCGCAGGCCTGCGCGATGTTGCGGATCAGGGTCGCGTTCTCCGGGACGTGGGTCTGCCAGGCGGTGTCGAGCGCGTAGCAGGCCTTGTAGAGGTGGCTGCCGCCGCAGATGCCGCAGATGCGCGGGGTCACGATGAGGCCGGCCTGCGGGTCCTTGCCCTTGAGGATGATCTCGAAGCCGCGGAACATCGCGGCCTCGGTCCAGGCGGAGGTGACGACCCCGTCCTCGATGGTGACCCGGACATCGAGGTCGCCCTCGACGCGGCCGAGCGGGGAGACGAAGAGGTCAACCGCTGCGGGATTCTCGGTAACGGTCATGGTGTGTTGGGTCCTTTCCCCAAGGGATGGCGTACGACGGATGGGTGGCGGGCGAGTTCGCGGGAGGGCTGGTCGGTGCCCCTAGACCACGAACATGTCCTCCTTGACCCACTGCGGAGCCGCGATCCGAGCCGCGGCGGCGTGCGCCATGTAGGTGATGTGATCGGCGCCCTCGGGCACTTCCTTCGGGATGGTGCCGGAGACCTTCTGGGTCTTGAACACCGTGCCGGGAGCCAGGTCAAAGAACGGGAACTCGGGCTCGGTGCAGCCCGTGCACGGCATCCCCGCCCGAGTCTTCGACGACTGCCGGTTCCACAGGATCCGGTTGCAGGGGCTGTGCGTCATCGGGCCCCGGCAGCCGAACTCGTAGAACAGGCAGCCCGTGCGCGTGCCCTCGCCGAAGGCGGTCGTGGACTGCTTGTATTCGAAGAACTGCACCCGGGTGCAGCCGGTCTGGGTGAAGGTCTTGAAGAAGGTCTGCGGCCGATGGAGGTCATCGAGCGCGATGTCGCCGGCTCGGCCGGTGGCCAGCGCGACCAGGATCTGGGTGATCCAGTCGGGGTGTGCCGGGCAGCCCGGAATGTTGATGACGGGCAGGCCGGCCTTCGAGCGCCAATCGGGGCCGAGGAAGCCGCCCTTCTCGCGCTTGTGGAACTGCAGGCCGGTGGAGTTGCTCGGGTTGGGCTCCATCGCGGGGATGCCGCCCCAGCAGGCGCAGTCGCCGATGGCGACGACGATCGAGGCGGCGTTGGCCAACTCGGTGACCCACTCGGTCATCGGGCGGTCGGCGAACATGTCCCAGGTGCCGTCGGCCTGCTGGATGACGGAGCCTTCGAGGACGAAGATGTCGAGCGGCCGCGCGCCGGAGGCGCAGTCGTTGAAGATCTTCTTGGCGTTGTCACCCAGCTCCATGCCGAGCGAAGGGTGCCAGAGCACTTCGAGCCCGAAGTCGACGATCAGGTCGACGACGTTGGGCTCCTCGGCATTGAGGAAGCTCATCGTGTTGCCAGAACACGCTCCGGCTTGGAACCACAGCACTGAGGACATGGTGGGCCGTTCCCTTCTCTAGGACTTGTGGGAGGTGGACGAGGAGGCGGCCAGTTCCTGACCGACGGACTTGGCAATCGTGGCGAAGTAGCTCAGCGCCCGGTTGATATCGGGGTCCTTCAACAGCTTGCCGAGAGCCAGCAGCCCGCCGATCTGGACGGGCTGAGCAGCGAACCTGTCGCCGCCCTTGACCAGGCCGCGGGCGAGCAGGCTGATCTGGTCGACCGCTTCGGTAGAGACCAGATCGGAGCCGAGCAGGGTGTCGATCGCGCCGCTCTCGACGGCATGGACCATGCCGGGTGCGGCCTTCGGCAGGACGCCCGCGAGCTGCCGGCCGGCGCTGACGACGGCGCCGAAGTCGACCGGGGCATCGCCGGGGTTGCCCGCGGCCATGGCACGCAGGTCATCGACCCCTTCGACCATGCTCTGCGAGATCACTTCGCTGCGGGAAACCAGCTGGTCAAGGCCACCGACCAGGATCGACAACAGCTCCACGTGATCGAGGAGGCTGGCCAGCGATTGGGCGACCAACGGATCGTTGAGACGCTCCGCAATCGCGGCGGCGGCGGCCTCTTCTTCGGTTCGTGACATCCCCATCTGACCTCCCACGGCAGGGCGCCAAGGTAGGCCGGGTCACGACCGGTCGCCTATCCTCATCACGCAGGCACTATCCAAATCGCGCAATTTTCTTGATCTGGATGCGCAGCGGCGCGAGGGTGGCCGCACGATCCGTCGGTCCATCGGTCCGTGCGCTGCAGGCCCGGCCCAGCACCTCGAAGGGAGGGGAAGCCGATGCCGCGCCTGTCGCGCGTGCGGTTTATCAACGTCGATCGCACCCGGATGCCGGTGCGCCGCCGGATCCGCTCCCGGGGTGTCCCCAACGCCCTCCAAGAGCATCCGTTGGCCTACACGACCTCGGTGCCGGCGGCCGCCGATGTCACCTCGCAGCTGCTCGGCTCGGCGACGTTGGAGCCGATGACCGGCACCCGGGCGGACTTCCAGTGCACGCTCAACGCGGTGCAGTTTCTCGACGTGACGCTGGCCTATCTCGACTACGCGGTCGCGACCAACGTGCATGTCGTGCGCTCCACCGACGCCTACACCATGCACATGACAACGGCCGGGCAAGCGCGCGTGCGGATCGGGGGCGAGGAGCACCTGATCACCCCCTTCATGGGGTTGGTCATCTCCCCGGGCTCCTCCTACTGGCTGCACCTGGAGCACGACTCGCCGCAGCTGGTCGTGCGCATCGAACGGCCCGCACTCGAGCGCCAGCTCTCGCGCATGCTCGGCAAGGCCCTCGACGAGCCGGTCTTCTTCGACCCGGTCTGCGACCTCACCGTGGACTCCGCCTCCCGCTGGACGGGGGCGCTCAACATCTTGTTCGCCGAGATCATGGCGCGCGGGTCGCTGATCCAGACCGGAGTCGGGATGGACTCGCTGGAGGAGCTGATGATCTCCACGCTGCTCTACATCCAGCACTCCAACTACTCCGACCGGCTAGCCACCCCGGCTCGGCGGAGTGGCCGCGTCGCCGTGCGGCGGTCGATCGAATACATCGAGCGGCATCTGGCCGAGCCGATCTCCCTGGGCGACCTCGCGGCATACACCAAGATGAGCACGCGCTCGATCCAGGCGGGCTTCCGGGAGGATCTCGACACCACCCCCGTCGCGTTCATCCGCGACCGCCGACTCGATCAGGTACGCCGCACGCTGATGGAAGCGATGCCGGGTGATGGCCTCAACGTGACCGACGCCGCCCAGCGGTGGGGGTTCAGCCATCTGGGCAACTTCTCGGTGATCTATCGTCAGCGCTTCGGCGAGTCCCCCTCCCAGACCCTCAAACGCTAGGCGGCGCACATGCATGAGCTCTCGCTGTGCCGCAGCATCTACGGCATCGCCGACCGAGCCCGCGATGGCAGGCGCGTGGCGAGCATCGAGGTGCGCGTCGGCCAGTTGCGCCAGGTGGTGCCCGACACGTTGATCTATTGCTGGGGGCTCGTCACCGAGCAGGGTCCGCTGGCGGGCTCGGTGTTGGTGATCGATCACGTGCCCGTCGTCATCGAATGCCGCGCCTGCCACGCCCAGACGGCGATCACCGAGGTGTTGCTGTTGGTGTGCGGGGAGTGCGGATCGGGGGACATCACGGTGGTGACGGGTGAGGAGTTCATGGTGGTAGGCATGCGGCTCGCCGCGGGGGATCCCGCGGCCCAACCGGTTGAGCAGAAGGAGTCCTGATGGGGCGCTTCCATCGTCACGACGACGGCACCGAGCACACTCATGAGCACAGTCACGTGGACGGGCACGAGGACGGGCACGGTCATGGGCATGACGGACACGGCCATGAGGAGGGCCACGAGCACGAGCACGGCCACGGTGACCACTCGGCCTACGAGACGGGCGGCGAGCGGATCGAGGTGCTGGAGCGCATCTTTGACGAAAACGATCGCGCGGCGGCGGCCAACCGCGCCGCCCTCGATGCCGCTGGGGTCGGATGCGTCAACATCATGAGCTCCCCGGGCGCCGGCAAGACGACCTTGCTCGTGCACACGCTGCGCCACCTGCAGGAGCAGGGTGTCCGCGCCGGAGTCGTCGAGGGCGACATCGAGACGTCGATCGACGCCGACCGGCTCGCCGGATTTGGAGCTCAAATCTCGCTGCTCAACACCGGCAACGGCTTCGGCGGGGAGTGCCACCTCGACGCTCCGATGGTCGCCAAGGCCTTACGCGCGCTCGATCTGGACGCGCTAGATCTCGTGCTGGTGGAGAACGTCGGCAACCTGGTCTGTCCGGCCGAGTTCGACGTGGGCGCCCACCGACGCGTGATGGTCTACGCGATCACCGAGGGTGAGGAGAAGCCGCTCAAGTACCCGGTGATGTTCCGGTCGGTCGACGTCGTCTTGGTCAACAAGCTCGACCTGTTGCCCTATCTCGACTTCGACCTGGCCGCGTTCCACGCCAACGTGCGCGCCGTCAACCCCACCGCCCACGTGATCGAGGTCTCCGCCCGCACCGGCGACGGCCTCGCCGAGTGGCACTCCTGGCTCACCGGCGCCCCAAATGCCGGACGTGCGGCAGATCGGTCGCCATAGCGATCGATTTGCCGCACGTCTCGCGGGTTGGGGCCCTCAGATCAACTGGTGGCCCGCCGCCGCTTCTGACCGAGCAGGCCGAAGCCAGCTCCGATCAGCGCCAGACCAAGCAGGGCGAGGGGCAGTGCGCCCGCACCGACGCCCGTGTTGGGTAGCTGGCCATCCCCGTTTCCGTCGTTGTCGCCGTCATGATTCGGCGAAACGTCCTTCGGATCACTCGCTGTCGCGTGATAGCCGTCCTCATCGGTCGCCTCGATCCCGGACTCTTCACCGACTCCGATGACAGACGCGATGTCCTCGTGGGCGCCGGTGACTCCGGAGAGAGTGGCGACACAGTCGAACGACGCACCCGGGGCCAACGGACCTGCCCAGATGACACCAGTGGACTCGTCGGGGAAGGTGCAGACCAGGTTGGTCACCGTGCCACCTTCGACCAGCTCATCGCTGACCGCGACGTCGAGAAGTCCCTCCGGGCCGATGTTGGTCACCGTGAACGCGAGGTCGGTCGCGGCCGGTGACTGGCCCAGATCCACAGCCTCGCTCGCGAGGTTGGCGTCGTTGCCGTCGGCATCGGTCTTGATGATCTGAACCGCCGGAACCGGCGCCCAGAACCCGAAGTCGAGGGTCATGTCGGCGTCCTCATGGTGAGTCAGCGAACCGCTGATGGCCTCCCAGGTGCTGGAGTCCGTAGCCGTGTCGCCGGCGCCCACCCGTGTCGGCACCAGGCCGGACGGCAGCGTCGTGCCGTCCAGGCGCACGGTGTAGGACTCGCCCTCACCCAGCACCGGCAGCGCCGGGAACAGGTAGTGGCCGTCTGCGTCCGTGCTGACCGGGCCGACGGGCTGGCCGTAGACATCGGTCACCGGCCCACCGTCAGGTCCGACGAGCGTCAAGACGACCCCGGACAGACGCTGCTCGCCGTCTTGCTGGATGCCGTCGTGATCGGCGTCGAGCCACACGTAGTTGCCGACGCTGACCATGGGGGCGATGAAGCCGAAGTCCAGGGTGAGGTCTTCTTCACCCGGGTCCAGCGTGCGTGAGGTAGCCGTGCCCGTGCTGGAGTCGGTCGCACCCATGTCAGGGACCTCAACGGTGGGCAAGTGACCAGCCAACGCCGGAGCGGTCGACGGATCGATCGTCACGATGTACTGCCCCGGGGGCAGATCAGCAAACAGGTAAGACCCATCAGCCAACGTGGTCAACGGACCAACCTCGTTGCCATCAACATCGGTCACCGGATTGCCATCAGCATCGGTCAACCGCAGCGTCGCACCCTCCACCGGAATGTCCGAGGTGTCCTGCACGCCGTCACGATTGACATCGATCCACACGTAGTCACCCACCCGCACCGGCTCCCGCAGACGCAACGGCGCCTCAGCATCGTTGTCGGTCGTGGTCTCACCAGTCAGGGTCTCCAGCGTCGGCACCACCAACACATTCCCCTCGACCACATCATCAGCCGAAGGCGACACATAGGCGATGTTGCGGACCTCGCTGGTCAAACCAGCATCCACCGTCGCGACCACCGTGATAGCCGGACCATCGGTATCACGCACCAACGGAGCATCCGCCACACACACGTTGTCGGTGCACTCATAGCCATCACCGGACATCGACACCAACGTCAACCCAGCCGGCAACAGATCCGTAACCGACCAACCAGCCAACGCATCCGAAGGACCCTCGTTATGCGGAGTCAGCGTGAAGCTCACCTCACGACCCGAATAGAACGGCCCGGTCCCAACAAGGTCCTTGCTCAACGTCAAGTTGAAGGCAACCAAACCACCATCAAAGGTCGGCATATCCGGCTTGTCCGCCAGATTCTCCCCACCCTCAGCGTCAGTATGCACAGCAACCACACCCGAAACCGGATCCACATCAGAATCAGCCGCATCATCATCGCCAGCATCCTGAACAGTCCACGAATAACCATCCGGAGCAGTGAACGTCAACGAGTAATCAGAATCCAACTCAAGATTCACAAACGAGTAGAACCCATCAGCATCAGTGTCGGTCTCACCCACCACATCACCGGCCGCATTACGCAACACCACATGCACACCCTCAGCAGGCGGCTCAACAGCCCGATCACCCTGCACACCATCACGATCATGGTCATACCAAACATAATCACCAATCGAAATCATGTCGGGCAGCACGAACGGCACGATGACACCGACCTTGCGCGGCTCCGCAGCAAGCAGTTCCTCGGTGGTCCCGTTGGCATTGAGCCGAGCCATCTGCTGAGCAACCGAGTTCCACGCCACCGAGAGGTTCAACTCGTTGGCAGCGGTCGCCGGGTCGTCCGGGATCGACGTGGTCGCCGACAGCGGCGCCCGCATCGGCGCGGAGAACACGACCTCAGCAGCCGGCTTGAAGCCGACACCGCCGGTGAACATGTGGATCCGGAACGACTTCACCTTGCTCCAGTCAGCCACCTGAGCCTCGGTCAACCAGTTGGAGTCACAGGGGTCCTGCCACGAGGTGTCACCCGGGACCGGGATCGACAGTTCAGGCCGGCAGGGGTTGGTGGTCAAGTTGTACTCGATCACCGGGTTGGCTCCAGCGGGGTTGGGATAGCCAGCCACCACGTCCAGCGGGCCCGTCAACACCGGCACCCAGTCGGTCTGGCGCGCGGTTGTGCTGAGCGCTTCGCCCACACCGGTGTCACCGACATACGGAAGGATGTCGTAGGCGTAGTAGTCGGTCAGCTCGATGTTGCCCGTGTTGACCACCCGGAAGCGGTAGTCAAACGGTGCACCCGGCGACAGGGTCGCCACACACGGGAAGCGCGTGTAGCCGTCCCAATCCGGGCACGCGGCATCCGGCAAACCGGTCGACTCGCGAACGTTCTGGTCGAGGTTGCCCTTAACCCACTTATAGATGTCACCAATCGCGGCCTCACGCACCTGCACCGGGTCAGTCGCGGTGCACAGGATCTCGGTGGTGTTGCCGTCCTGGTCGAGATCCTTGGTGTCGGCTTCCTGTCCCCACGTCCAACTCCCGCGCGGGCAAACCGTGTTGTAGCCGTCCACCGCGCTGCTGGCCAACACTTTGTTGGTGTAGTTGGCGACCGAGGTGCCCGCCTTGGCGCGCACGGTGAAGTTCAGCGAGGTGTAGTAGCCAGCGTCCCCCGAGGGCGGCACGGTGAGGTCGTTCCAGAAGAGGGTCTGCGCACCCGTGATCGGGTCAGTGGTCACCGTCGGCACGGCGTCGGCCGCCACTGGACAGGGCGCCGAACTCGTCGCGCTGCCCGGGCTTCCGCCACTGCCGTAGGTGCGCTGACACACCATGCCGACGTACTCGAAGCCGGCCGGCAAGGTGTCGATCAGGTCGATCTTCTCCAGCGGTCGTCCGTCAACGCGGTTGTAGACAACACTCCACACGAACTCATCGCCGGGCCGAACCGACTGGACAGCGTCCGGATAGGTATGGAACTTGTAGAGGCCGATCGTGGAGAACGGCGCAACGGCGGTGGTGGTGACACATGTCTGAGTTGTGGGTTGCGGCTGGTCGGCAGAGCGGTCCGCACAGTTCCGCACGACTTCTCCCACGGTGGTGGGCATCGTGCCGCGGAGATGGAACCTCAAATTCTGACCCGGGCCCGTCCGTGCATCGATTTCACGCACGGCAGTTGCACCGGCGGGCACATCCCGCGACATCCAGGTGTCTCCGACCTGGTGGACGAACCAGGGTTGCCAAACACCGGCCGCATCGCGGTACTCAAAGGACACCGGAGCCCCGGCCGCGGGGTAGGTCGGCTCGTAGTCCGCATACACGCGGAAGATTTGAACATTGGTCAGGTTCGGCGGGAGGTAGTCAGTCAGCGTGAAGTTCGTCAGCGACGCGTTGCCGTTGTTAGCGGCGGTGACGTCCCAGCTCACGGTGTCCCCCGCCACAGCGGTCGCCGGGCCCGACTTTGCGAAAGTGGAGCTATAGCCGGCGGCGGCGAAGGTCACCGGGGCGTTGTCGCGCAG
>JBAQXA010000141.1:0-7582 GCA_049299195.1 Nocardioides sp. | reverse complement strand
TCTCGCCGAAGATCGCGCGCAGCAGGCGCTCCTCCGGGGTGAGCTCGGTCTCGCCCTTGGGCGTGACCTTGCCGACCAGGATGTCGCCGGTTGCGACCTCGGCGCCGATGCGGATGATGCCGCGCTCGTCGAGATCGGCCAGCATCTCCTCACTGACATTGGGGATGTCGCGGGTGATCTCCTCCGGGCCCAGCTTGGTGTCCCGAGCGTCGACCTCGTGCTCCTCGATGTGGATCGAGGTGAGCACGTCCTCCTGCACCAAGCGCTGGCTCAGGATGATCGCGTCCTCATAGTTGTGGCCCTGCCACGGCATGAAGGCAACGAGCAGGTTCGTGCCGAGCGCCATTTCGGCGTTGTCGGTGCACGGACCATCGGCGATCGGCTGCCCGAGCTCGATCCGGTCTCCCTCGTTGACCAGCGGACGCTGGTTGATGCAGGTGCCCTGGTTGGAGCGCCGGAACTTCGAGAGGCGGTACGTCGTGTAGGTGCCGTCGTCGTTCATCGTCTCGATGGCGTCGGCCGAGACCGACTGCACGACCCCGGACAGGTTGGCCACCAGCACGTCGCCGGCATCCACCGCTGCGCGGAACTCGATGCCAGTGCCGACCAGCGGAGCGTCGCTGCGGATCAACGGCACCGCCTGACGCTGCATGTTGGCGCCCATGAGGGCCCGGTTGGCGTCGTCGTGCTCGAGGAACGGGATCAGGGCCGTGGCCACCGACACCATCTGGCGCGGCGACACGTCCATGTAGTCCACGTCGGCCGCGGCGACCTGGTCGACCTCACCATGACGCTGCCGAACCAGGACCTGGTCCTCGACGAACTTGCCCTTCGCATCGATGGCCGCGTTGGCCTGGGCGATGACGAATCGATCCTCATCGTCTGCGGTCAGGTAGTCGATCTTGTCGGTGACGCGACCCTTTTCGACCTTGCGGTAGGGGGTCTCGACGAACCCGAACGGGTTGATCCGGCCATAGGAGGCCAGCGACCCGATCAGACCGATGTTGGGACCTTCCGGCGTTTCGATCGGGCACATCCGGCCGTAGTGGGACGGGTGCACGTCGCGGACCTCCATGCCCGCGCGGTCGCGGGAGAGGCCACCAGGGCCGAGCGCGGAGAGCCGACGCTTGTGCGTCAGCCCGGCGATCGGGTTGGTCTGGTCCATGAACTGCGAGAGCTGGGAGGTCCCGAAGAACTCCTTGAGCGCCGCAACGACCGGGCGGATGTTGATCAAGGACTGGGGCGTGATCGCCTCGACGTCCTGAGTCGTCATCCGCTCGCGAACCACGCGCTCCATGCGGGCCAGGCCCGTGCGGAGCTGGTTCTGGATCAATTCGCCGACCGTGCGCATGCGCCGGTTGCCGAAGTGGTCGATGTCGTCGGCGGTGACCTCGATGGAGCCCTGCGGGGCGACCATCTCGGTCGCGCCGTCGTGCAGCGCAACGATGAACCGGATCGCGGCCACGATGTCGTCCAGCGTCAGCGTCTGCTGGTCGAAGGCTTCGGTCAGGCCCAGCTTCTTGTTGATCTTGTAACGCCCGACCTTGGCCAGGTCGTAGCGCTTGGGGTTGAAGTAGTAGTTGTTGAGCAGCGTCTGCGCGGCTTCGCGCGTCGGCGGCTCGCCCGGACGCAGCTTGCGGTAGATGTCGAGCAGCGCGTCGTCCTCAGCCTGGGTGTGGTCCTTCTCCAGGGTGAGCATCATCGACTCGTACTGGCCGAACTCTTCGCGGATCTTCTCGTTGGTCCAGCCGAGGGCCTTGAGCAGCACCGTGACGTTTTGCTTGCGCTTGCGATCGAGGCGTACGCCGACCATGTCGCGCTTGTCGATCTCGAACTCCAGCCATGCGCCACGGCTCGGGATGACCTTCGCGGTGAAGATGTCCTTGTCGGAGGTCTTGTCGGCGGTGCGCTCGAAGTAGACCCCGGGGCTGCGGACCAGCTGGGAGACGACGACACGCTCGGTGCCGTTGATGATGAAGGTGCCCTTGTCGGTCATGAGCGGGAAGTCGCCCATGAAGACGGTCTGGCCCTTGATCTCGCCGGTCTCGTTGTTGGTGAACTCAGCGGAGACGTAGAGCGGCGCGGAGTAGGTGAAGTCCTTCTCCTTGCACTCCTCCACGGTGTACTTCGGGTCGTAGAAGACCGGGTTCTCAAAGGAGAGACTCATCGTCTCGGAGAAGTCTTCGATCGGAGAGATCTCCTCGAAGATCTCCTGCAGACCGGACTTCTCAGAAACGTCCTCGCCAGCCTCACGACGACGGGCGACCTCGGCGGTCCACGCGTCGTTGCCGATCAGCCAGTTGAAGCTGTCGGTCTGAAGGGAGAGGAGCTTGGGGAGCTCGAGTGGCTCGGTGATCTTCGCGAAGGAGATGCGGCGGGTGGTGCTGACGGCGGTGCTGCGCGCGGCCAAGATGCGTCCTCGAAAGGTTTTGAAATGTGGTCCGCGCCGAGTCACCACCTCATCGGCCACCGGGCAGGCAGAAAGGCATTTGAGAAAGGGCGCGAACGAGCATCGTAACCCGAAACGTGGGCAGGACTCAACCCCGGCGTCAAGTTCTCCGTGTGGTCGTGCTCACCCCGACCCGCTGGATCCTGCCCGGATGCCGAACATGGTTACCCACCCGCGTCGCCTCGGTCAAGCACATCGCGATAACGGCGCGGTTACGGTCACGCCACGGTCACCGGCAGGCGCGGCCAGATCGGAGGCCGTTTCAAGGCCGCGGTTGGTCGTCTTCGCGGGGTCCGAACAGACCGAGGGTGGGCGCCACGTCCGCCGGAACGCCAAGGGCCTCGATCTGGGCGAGGGACCGGCGCGAGAACGCGATCCGGAACGCCTCGTAGTCCCCCACCGAGGTCCCCTCGAGCGCAGTCAATCGATCTTGCATGGCCTCAAGGACCGGCTCCCAGGCGTCTGGATCGGGCTCGCCGAGACCGAGCGCCTCGTGGATGTCAGCGAAGTGCACCGCACGATCGAAGGCCAAGGCGGGGAAGCGCGCCTCCGCCAAGGTGGGCGCGGCTGCGGGAGCCGTGGCCTGCAGTTCAGCGATCAACTCAGCCATCGAGCTAACTGCGCGCTCGGCGACGTGTCGCCCGGTCCACGTGGGACCGGGTGCGCCGTCCATCCGACCCGACAACGCATCCGAGGTGCCCCCGGCGAGGTGGGCATAGACCTGACGAACGGTCCATTCCGGCGTTGCCGGCACCCGCACCTCTGCCTGGTCCGGACTCAGCCCGCGACCTACCTCGGCCAAGCGGGCGACGATGTCGAGGTAGTACGCGGGCCAGTCGGTCATGGCCCCGAGCCTAGGCGGTGGCCGCCCAGGAGGTCATGAAGTCTCCCGGTCAGACGACGCCGATCGCGTCTTCCAACATGTCCAGGCCGGCGTTGAGGTCGGCTTCGGAGATGTTGATCGGCGGGACGACGTGGATGCGGTTGCCGGCGACGAAGGGGAGGTAGCCCCGCTCCTTGCAGGCGCCTGCGATCGCGTTCATGCCGTCGGCACCCAGCGGCGTACGACGCTCCTGGTCGCTGACGAACTCGATCGCCCAGAACGCGCCGATGCCGCGGGTCTCGCCGATGACGTCGTTGTTGGCCGCAAGCTTGGCCAGGCGAGGGCCGATGATCTCGGCGCCGATCCGGGCCGCGTGCTCGACCATGCCCTCGGCGCGCATCGCCTCGATCGTCGCGACGGCCGTCGCACACGCCAGCGGATGCCCGGAGTAGGTCAGGCCACCGAAGTAGACCTTGTCGGCAAACGTGGCGGCGATCGCCTCAGAAAGGATCACCCCGCCGAGCGGCACATAGCCCGAGGTGACGCCCTTGGCGAAGGTGATCAGATCGGGCACCACGCCCTCGTACATGTCCGTCGCCAGCCAGGTGCCGGTCCGGCCGAAGCCAGCCATGACCTCGTCGGCGATGAACACGATGCCGTGCTTGGTGCAGAGCTCACGCACCCCAGCCATGTAGCCGGCGGGCGGGATCATGACGCCGGCCGTGCCCGGCACGGCCTCGAGGATCAGCGCCGCAATCGAGGAGGGGCCTTCGGACTCGATGACCTGCTCGAGGTGGGCGAGGGAGCGCGCGCACTCCTCTTCCTCGGTCGTGGCGTGGAACGCCGAGCGATAGAGGTAGGGCCCGAAGAAGTGGACGGTCCCGGCGTTGCCGTAGTCGGAGGCCCAGCGCCGCGGCTCCCCCGTCACGTTGACGGCGAGCTGCGTGCCGCCGTGGTAGGAGCGGTAGGTCGAGAGCACCTTGATCCGGCCCGTGTGCATGCGTGCCATCCGGATGGCGTGTTCGTTGGCGTCGGCGCCGCCGTTGGTGAAGAAGACCTTGTCGTGACCGTCGGGCGCGATCTCGGCGATCAGCCGAGCGGCCTCCGAACGAGCGGCATTGGCGGTGGCGGGCGCAATCGTGCAGAGCTTGTCGGCCTGCTCCTTGATGGCCGCGACAACCGCTGGGTGCTGGTGACCAATGTTGGTGAAGACCAGCTGGCTGGTGAAGTCGAGGTATTCCTTGCCCGAGTCATCCCAGATCCGGCTTCCTTCGGCGCGATGGACCACCATCGGCTTGAGGGCGGCCTGCGCCGACCAGGAGTGGAAGACGTGGGCGCGGTCGAGTTCGTAAGTGCGGCTCTCATCGATCATGGAGGAACGTTATCCGCCCAGTGCGCTCCTCGCCCACCCGCTCGTCCAAAACTGCATCTTCGGGGCTACCGCACCCTCCGGGCGCGCAGGATTCGGTCGGCGACGTGCCCGCCACCACGACCGGCGGCCACCTGTCGCGGCCGCTCCTCGAACGCCTCGATGACCCAGTCGTCGGCGAACTCAGCAGAGGCCACCAGGTCCCGCACGCCTTCTGGCATCACGAGTGTGCGCGGATCGAAGGCCGGCCCCTGCGCTGACTCGCCCTCCGCGGTCTCCTGATGCTGCCCTTCGGCGGGCTCGTGCCCATGACCATGCCCGTGATCTTGCCCGTGCCCATGCCCGTGACCATGACCATGACCGTGCCCAGCGTCGTGCTGGTGCTCGCTCCCGTCCATCACGTGGTGAACGACGAGCAGGGTGCCGCCCGGAGCAACTGCGCGCAGGAGGGCGCGCTCACCGTCGTGTCCATCGGTGCGCACGAGGACTGGATAGAAGGCACTGACGAGGTCGAAGCTCCGCGAAGGGTCAAGGTCAAGCAGTCCCGAGACGACCCACTCGATCTCGACTCCGGCAGCCTCGGCCTCGGCCTGGCCGCGCTGGATCCCAACCGCCGAGACGTCCAGACCGGTGACCGCCCAGCCTCGGCCGGCGAGCCAGACGGCGTCGGCGCCCTCGCCGCAACCGACGTCGAGGGCGGTCGCACCCAACTCAGGTCGGATGTCTCCGAGCTCGGCCACCAGCGCCATGTTGGGGTCGCCGCTCCAGTTCTGCTCGGCGTACCGCGCGTCCCAGTGGGCTGGGTCGCTGGGATCGAGGGTCGGCTCATCGTCCATGGGCGGCATCTTGGCACCCGCGGCGCACCAGCGGCCGACAGGTCCGAAATAGCGAAAGGCGGCCACCCCGCAGGATGGCCGCCTTCGCAGTGCTGCCTGATGAGCAGCGTCAGGTCACTTGAGCGAGACGGAGGCGCCGGCGCCCTCGAGGGACTCCTTGGCCTTCTCGGCAGCTTCCTTGCTGACGCCCTCGAGCACAGCCTTGGGGGCCGCCTCGACGAGGTCCTTGGCCTCCTTGAGACCGAGAGAGGTCAGCGCGCGGACCTCCTTGATGACGTTGATCTTCTTGTCGCCAGCGGCTTCGAGGATCACGTCGAAGGAGTCCTGCTCGGCGGCAGCCTCGGCTGCATCGCCACCGCCACCGGCGGGGGCAGCGGCCGCGACGGCAACAGGAGCGGCGGCGGTGACGCCGAAGGTCTCTTCGAACTGCTTCACGAACTCGCTCAGTTCAATGAGAGTCATCTCCTTGAACGCGTCGAGCAGCTCGTCGGTGCTGAGCTTCGCCATGGTGGCGTTTCCTTCCGTGTGTGGCCCGTTGCGATCTGCCCCGGACCGGGTTTTTTCAGATGGTGTACGTCGGCCCGGTCAGGCTTCGGTGGACTCGGCATCACCCGCGGCGGGTGCCGCTTCGGATTCGGCGGCCGGAGCTGCCTGGTCTTGCTCGGACTCGGCCAGCTTCGCCTGCAGTGCGCCGGCGAGCCGGGCAGCCTGCGAGAGCGGGGCGTTGAGCAGGTAGACGGCCTGGGAGAGCGAAGCCAGCATCGCGCCGGCCAGCTTGCCCAACAGCACTTCACGCGACTCGAGGTCGGCGAGCTTCGCCACCTCTTGCGCGTTGAGCACGTTGCCGTCCAAGATGCCGCCCTTGATCACAAGAGCGGGGTTTGCCTTGGCAAAGTCACGCAGCCCCTTCGCGGCCTCAACCACATCGCCCTTGATAAAGGCGATAGCGGTGGGACCGGTCAGCAGGTCGTCGAAGCCGGAAACTCCGGCTTGTCCGGCCGCCAACTTGGCGAGCGTGTTCTTGACCACGGCGTAGTCGGCGTTCGCACCGAGAGAGCGCCGCAATTCCTGCAGCTGCTTCACGGTGAGACCGCGGTACTCGGTCAGCACAGCGCCTGCGGACTCACTGAAAGACTCAGCGATGTCCGCGATGGCTGCTGCCTTGTCTGGCCGCGCCATGGGTCTCCTTCCGGATACGACAAACGCCCCGGGCGCAGGGCCACAGGGCGTTGATGCTCACTTCAGCGAGCTCACTGTGTCACCTGCGCGGGCCGTCCGTCGCGACTAGTCGTGAACGGAACCTTCGGTGTAAACAACACAACCGGCGGTCAATGGATCAAGCAGCAATCTACGGGCGGAGCAAAGGGGCTACCAAATCGCGGGGTTTCTGGTGGAATGACCCTCGTGGATCCCCAGCTGGCCTCATTGGCCGATGTCATCGAGCAGACCAACGAGCGGCTCACCCAGTCCGACCAGCCGTTGCAGGTCTGGCCCACCGGATTTCCGCTCCTCGACCAGGCACTGGCCGGAGGGGTGCGCGCGGGCAGCCTGACGCTCCTCGCCGGCGGCCAAGGCTTGGGCAAGACGACCATGGCGTTGCAGATGGCCCGCAACTCCGCCGTCGCCGGGCGCTCGGTCGTCTACTTCTCCTACGAACACGACCCCGTGGTCATGCTCGAACGCCTCGTCGCCCTCGAGGCGGGCGAGTTGGTCGAGCACGATGCACCCAAGCTGGACCGGATCCGCGCGTCGTTCGAGGGCGCCGATGGCCGCTCGGGGTCGCTGCAGGATCGCCTCGCCGATACCTCCAGCGGTGTCCCTGGCTTCATGCGCGTGCAGATGTATGCCGACCGCCTGCACGTCCATCGCTCGACCGGCACGTCGACCACCCTCGCGGTGATCACGGCTGCCGTCGAAGAGGTCTGGGGTGACACCGGCGAGGCGCCCCTGGTCATCGTCGACTACCTCCAGAAGGTGCGCATCCCCGAAGCCGCCCAGATGGTCGAGGACGAACGGATCACGCTCGTCGTCGAGGGCCTCAAGGACCTCGCCATCGACGCTGGTGTGCCGGTCCTGGCGATCGTGGCCGCCGACAAGGACGGCAT
>JBAQXA010000140.1:0-14600 GCA_049299195.1 Nocardioides sp. | reverse complement strand
TCAACGGCGAGGTCATCCGCGTCGACGGCGGCATCCGGATGCCCCCCAAGTAGGCCGCTAGACCCCGCCTCGCCCCGCCAGACCCCAAGCGTCAACAGGCGCCGAGGCGCTCAGCGCTCGGGTTGCCAGCCGGGCGGACCCAGCAGGAAGCCGACGCGCTCCCGCCATCCGCGGGCGCCGCGCAGGTCTCGCAGCGCGGCCGCGAACTCGCCGTACTGCAGCCGCAGCGGGTTGAACGTCTCGACCGGCTTGGTGAGGCCGTAGACCGGGCGGTGGGTCTCCTCGGCGTAGCTGCCGAAGATGCGGTCCCAGATGATCAGGATCCCGCCGTAGTTCTTGTCGAGGTACTCCGCGTCCGACGCGTGATGCACGCGGTGGTGGGAGGGCGTGTTGAACACAAACTCAAACGGCCGCCAGAGCTTGGGGATCGTCTCGGTGTGCACCCAGAACTGATAGATCAGGTTCCACGACCAGACGAAGAAGATCATCCACGGCGGGATTCCGAGCAGCGGGATGGGCACCCAAAACAGCAGTTCGCCCCACGGGTTCCACTTCTGCCGCAGCGCGACCGCGTAGTTGAAGTACGTCGAGGAGTGGTGCGCCTGGTGCATCGCCCACAGGATGCGGACGCGATGGCTGGCGCGGTGGTAGGAGTACCACAAGAAGTCGATCAGCAAGAACGCGATCACCCAGGTCCACCAGTCGTGCGGATCGAGCCGCAGCGGCGTCCACAGGTAGAGGCCCACATAGAGCAGCAACGCCGCCGCGCGCGCGAACGTGTTGATGACGACTGAGCCCAAGCCCATCACCAGGTTAGTGACGGTGTCCTTCGTCTCGTAGCCCTTCATAGCGGGGCCGCCCTGCAGGTCGTCGTTGTCGAGGTAGCGCAGCGAGATCAACTCGATCACGATGAACAGGACAAAGAACGGGGTCGCATAGGTGACCGGGTCTTCCCACGGGTCGATGAACACTGATGCCTCCTTGGTCCGACTGCGGCCAACTCCTACTCATGGGTAACTTAGCCCAAGCTCCTGGGGCACCGGGCCGTGGGTGCCGCGGAATCGCCGGCCGGCTCTCGGCAAACTCGCTGGACTTCACCCGTCGCGTCGCCGACAGTATGGCGATGCGCGCACTGGTGATCTTTGGCCCGCCGGCCGTCGGCAAGATGTCCGTCGGACGCGAAGTCTGCCGCCGCTCCGAGTTGCGGCTCTTCCACAACCACCACATCATCGAGCCGCTGATCGAGGTGTTCGGTTATGGGACGAGGGCCTTCCGGGTGCTCGAGCCGGAGTTCTGGCGCCGCGTCTTTGAGGAGGCGGCGGCCGATGACCTCGATCTGTGCTTCACGTTTGTGTGGCGAGTGACCGCGAGCGACGACCGCGACTACCTCGAGCGGCTCCTTGCGCCGTACGCCGAGGCGGACCTCTGCTTCGTCGAACTCGTCGCGGATCTGTCGACCCGTCTGGCCCGCAACGCCACCGAGGAGCGCTTGGCGCACAAGCCGTCGAAGCGTGATCTGGCCTGGTCGGACGGCAACGTGCGGGACGCCGAGCAGCTTCAACTCAACACCGTCCCCGGCGTGGACTGTGATGCCCGGCGGCTCCTGGATCGGGGTCGCCATCTGCGCATCGACAACTCCGATCTCGACGTCGAGACCACCGCCGCGCAGATCCTGAGCTGGCTGGACGGCCCGGCCGCCGGCGGATGAGGCTGCCCGGAGGAAGCCTCCCCGGAAGAAGCCGGCGTCGGTTAGGTGGGCTGCCAGTCCGTCAGGTCGACGACCCGATCGGCGCGCCCGGCCGCGGCCTCGATGAGCTTGGCGTTGGGCTCGTCGACCCGCTCCACCCACGCCTGTGCGGCGGCTAACCCCTTGCCGAACTCGGTATGCCGCGCCACCAGCCGCTCGCGCCGCACCGGGTCGGGGACCCGGACGTGCCAGACGGCATCGAGTTGGGCTCGGGCGGTGGGCCAGTCGGCTCCATCGAGGAGCAGGTAGTTGCCCTCCGTGACGATCAGGCGGTGGTGCGGCTCGACGCAGATCGAGCCGGCGACGGGCTGCTCCAGGGTGCGGTCGAAGGCCGGCGCCAGCACCTCCTGCTCGGTTGCCGCACGCAGTCGGGTGAGCAGCGCGGCGTAGCCCCAGGAGTCAAAGGTGTCAGGCGCTCCCTTGCGGTCGAGGCTGCCGCGGCGGCTGAGCTCGGCGTCGGCGAGGTGAAAGCCGTCCATCGGCACCGCGATCGCGTGCTCGAAGTGGCCGACGAGCCACTCGGCGAAGGTCGACTTGCCGGCTCCCGGAGCTCCGGTGATGCCGAGGATGGCGCGCGGCCCGTCCGCGTGCAGACGCCCGGCCCACGCGAGCGCCGCTGCGGCGGTGGTTGCCGAGGCCCCGGTCACCGGTCGCAGGCCCGGCTCATCAGACCTGACCGACGCTCACGAGCGCGACGCCCAGCAGGGCGAAGGCGACGCCGATCTGCTGGATGCGCAGCATGCGCTCCTTGAGGAACAGCCACGCCAAGAAGACGGTGACGACCGGGTAAAGCGAGCTGAGCACGGCGACGATGCTGACGTAGCCGCGCTGGGTCGCCAGGGCCATCGCGAGGTTGGCAAAGACGTCGCCGAGCCCGATCACGAGCAGCGGCAGGGCGTCGCTCCGGCTCAGCCCGCCGGTCGTGCGGGTGGCGATCAGAATCGCGCCCAGAGCGGTCACCGAGGTGAGCCGCAGTGCCCAGAGGGTCATCACCGCGGAGTGCTCTGAGCCCTTCGCGATGGTGATGAGCGCCAGCCCGAACAGGACGCCCGCAACCGCAGCCAAGATGACCGGCCGGGCGCTCGCGCCGCCGCTGAGCTCCGGCCCGCTCGCCAGGACGGCCCCGGCGAGAGCGAGCACCGCTCCGATGAGCGCCAGGGAGGTCGGGTCGTCGCCGGTGAGGAGCCCGATGGTGAAGGGCACGATCGCGCCCAGGGCGGCGATGGGGGAGACCACGCCCATCGTGCCGCTGGCCAAAGCGGCATACAGACAGACGAGGGCGACCCCGACCATGGCGCCCGACATGACGCCCCAGCGCAGCCACGGGCCGTCGATGGCGAAGCCACCGGTTGCCAGCGCCACGACGGTGATCGAGAGCAGGCCAACCCCCTGGACCGCGGCGACGACGGCGTAGGCCGAGCGACGCTGGGCCATGACGCCACCGCCGAAATCGGACCCACCCCACAGCAGGCTCGCCGCGAGGGCCAGGAGGATTGCTTCCATCTCGGGTTAGGCGCGGATGCGCTCGTTGGTCGGGTCGTACATCGGGCGAAGCGAGACCTCGGCGGGCACGCGCACGCCGGCGACGTCGACCTCCCACTGCCCCGCAGCCAGCCACGCGGGCGTGGCGAGCTCGCCCAACCCCTCGACCATGGCCAGCCCCACGGCACCGCCCAGCGTCCAGCCGTAGGACGCCGCGCGCACGTAGCCGACATAGGTGCCGTCGCGATAGACGGGCTCGGCGTGGTAGAGCAGCGCTTCGGGATCGAGCAGGCGCAACTGCACGAGGCGCTGCGTCATCCCGCCTCGGTCTGCGTTGGCCTGCTTGCGGGCCGCCAGCGGCTCCCGACCCGTGAAGGATTCCTTGGTCCAATCGACCGCAAACCCCAGTCCGGCCTCCAGCGGGCAGTCGGTGTTGTCGATGTCGTGGCCAAAGTCGCGGTAGGCCTTCTCCAGTCGCAGTGAGCTGAGCGCCTTGAGCCCCACGGGGCGAGCGCCGAGGTCGCCTCCGGCGGCCAGTACGGCGTCCCACACCGTCAACGCGTCGGCGGCCGGGACGTAGAGCTCATAGCCGAGCTCGCCGAGGTAGGTGATGCGCACAAGCACCAGCTCGACCCCGGCCAGGGTGACGGTGGCCGCGGTGCGGAACGGGAAGGCGTCGTTGCTCAGATCGGTCTCGGTCAGCCGAGCGAGCAACTCGCGAGAGTGCGGCCCCTGCACGTTGAGCTGGGCGAGATCGGCGGTGATGTCGCGCACTGAGTCATCGGGGCCAGAGACCGAGCGGCGCAGCATGGCCTCGACGTGACCGTGAGCGGTGTCGGAGGCGACCACGAGGAAGCGCTCCTCGGCGAGCCGGCTGATGGTGAGATCGGCCTCGATGCGGCCGGCCTCGTTGAGCCACTGGGTGTAGACGATCTCGCCCACGCTGGGCAGGCTCGCCACGGCCAAAGCGTCCAGGGCGGAGGCGGCGCCCGGGCCGCTCACCTCAAACTTCGCCATGAAGCTCATGTCCATCAGCCCCACGGCCTCGCGGACGGTGCGGTGCTCGGCCTCCCAGTGGGCAAACCAGGGTGCGCGGCCCCAAGTTGGCTCGGCCGATGCGGTGGCGCCCTCACCGGCATACCAATCGGGCGACTCCCAGCCGGAGACATCGCGGAGGTAGCCGCCGGCCGCCACGATCCGGTCGTGCACCGGCGAGAGGAGTTGGTTGCGCACGGTGTGGAGCTGCTTGCCCGGGGTGTGCGGGGCATAGACCGTGCCGAGGATTTCGGCGGTCCGGGCGGCGCGGTAGTCGGGGTCGAGCTGCCAGTTGCGGAACCGGTCGAGGTTGAAGCCGGTGACATCGACGTCGGGCAGGCCGGTGGTGATCCAGTGCGCCAGGATCCGGCCAAGGCCGCCCGCGGAGAGTACGCCGACGGAGTTGAGGCCAGCGCAGACGAAGTAGTTGCGGATGCCCGGGGCCTCGCCCACGCAGGGCGCGAGATCGGGGGTGAAGGACTCTGGTCCGCAGAAGAACTTGCGCACGCCGACCTCAAGGGTGATCGGCACCCGGGCCATCGCGACCTCAAGGAACGGCACCATGCGGTCCCAGTCGGGTTCGAGGGAGATGAAGGAGGCATCGCGCGGGGTGGCATCGGCGTGCCACGCGGCGGCCTGCGGCTCGAAGAGGCCGACCATCATGCCGCCGCCCTCTTCGCGGTAGTAGCCGAAGGAGGAGGGGTCCTCGAAGACCGGCGACTCCGGGTCGAGCCCGTCGATGGTGTCGGTGATCAGGTAGTAGTGCTCGGCCGGGGTGTTGGGGATGACGACGCCGTTGCGTTCGCCGAGCTCGCGCGCCCACATGCCGGCGCAGTTGACGACGTAGTCGCACTCAATCCGCTGCGGCGCGTCGTTGCCGGACTGGGCCAAGACCGCGGTGACGACCTCGACCTGGCCGGCCGGGGCCGTCTCGATGTCGAGCACCCGGACGCCTTCGCGAAGCTGGACGCCGCCGGAGCGGGCGCCCTTGCTCAGCGCCATCGTCAGATCGACGGGGTTGACCCGGCCGTCGCCCGGCACCCAGAAGCCAGCGAGCAGATCGTCGGTGACCGCCCACGGGAACTTCTCGTGCATCTCCGCAGGTGAGATCTCCTCGACCTCCAGCCCCATCCGGCGCTGGAAGGCGGCGACGCGGCGATATTCCTCCAAGCGATCGGTGTCAGCCGCGGCCTCGATCAGGCCGACCGGCTTGAACCCGGTCTCTTGGCCGGTCTCGGCGCCCAGCCGGGCATAGAGGTCGCGGGAGTAGAGCCGCATGTTGGTCGAGGTCTCCGAGGTCGACCCGAAGCAGGTCATGAGGCCGGCGGCATGCCACGTCGTGCCGCTAGTCAACCGGTCGCGCTCGAGGTGGAGCACGTCGTGCCCCCATCCCTGCTGGGCGAGGTGATAGGCGATCGATGCTCCGATCACGCCACCGCCGATGACAACGACTCGCGCCCGCTCGGGCAGCCTTGACTCTCCGCTCATTCGCCCACCCTAGTGAGGGGTGGGGACACCCTGAACCACCGGTCAGTCGATGAGCCAGAAGCGATATCGAGGTGCGGGCGCGATCGGGTGCGCCTAGGCTTGCGCGCGTATGACGAAGCAACCAGGATCCGACTTCTCTCTCGACGACGCCTTGGCGGAGACCGAGGACTGGGTCGACGGCGATTTCGAGTCCGGATATGCCGAGGAAGACCCCGAAGAGCTGACCGTCGGCGCGAAGGACCTCGCCGAGCGTCATGCGCTGCGACGGGTCGCGGGCCTCTCCACCGAGCTCGAAGACATCACCGAGGTCGAATACCGCCAGCTCCGGCTGGAGCGCGTGGTGCTTGCCGGTGTCTGGACGACGGGCACCACGACCGATGCGGAGAACTCGCTCGCCGAGCTCGCGGCGCTGGCCGAGACGGCCGGCTCCGAGGTGTTGGAGGCGATCTATCAGCGGCGCGCCAAGCCCGACCCGGCGACCTACATCGGCCGCGGCAAGGTTGAGGGGCTGCGCGAGATTGTGGCCGCGACGGGCGCCGACACCGTCATCTGTGACGGTGAGCTCGCGCCCAGCCAGCTGCGCAACCTAGAGGACCGGCTCAAGGTCAAGGTAGTTGACCGAACCGCGCTGATCCTGGACATCTTCGCCCAACACGCGAAGTCCAGGGAGGGGCAAGCCCAAGTCGAGCTGGCGCAACTGAGCTATATGAAGCAGCGGCTCCGCGGATGGGGCGGGAACCTCTCGCGGCAAGCAGGCGGTCGCGTCGGCGCCGAGGGCGGCGGTATCGGTGGTCGTGGCCCCGGTGAGACCAAGATTGAGACGGATCGACGCCGCATCAACGACAAGATCGCCAAGCTGCGGCGCGACCTCGCGCACATGAAGGGCACCCGCCAGACCAAGCGCCAGGAGCGCCACCGCCACCACATCCCGAGCGTGGCCATTGCTGGCTATACCAATGCCGGCAAGTCCTCGCTGCTCAACCGGCTCACCGATGCCGGGGTGCTGATCGAAGACGCCCTGTTTGCCACGCTCGACCCGACCACGCGGCGTACGACGACCGCCGACGGCCGGGTCTACACGGTCACCGACACCGTGGGTTTCGTGCGGCACTTGCCGCATCAACTCGTGGAGGCCTTCCGGTCGACGCTGGAGGAGGTCGCCGAAGCGGACCTCATCGTGCACGTCGTCGACGGTTCCCATCCAGATCCCGAAGGGCAGTTGGCGGCCGTTCGTGAGGTCTTCGCCGATATCGGGGCCGACAAGGTCCCCGAGTTGGTCGCGATCAACAAGGCCGACGCGGCCGATCCGCTGGTGCTGGCGCGGTTGCGCCAGCGCGAACCGCACTCGGTCGTCGTCTCCGCCCACACCGGTGAGGGAATCGAAGCGCTGCTGGCCGAAGTGGAGAAGGAACTCCCGCGGCCCGGCATCGCCTTCATTGCTTTGGTGCCGTTTGCGCGCGGCGACCTGCTCAACCGGCTGCACCAGCACGGCGAGATCGACTCCTTGGAACACACCGCCGACGGCACTCTCGTCGCCGGTCGTGCCAACGAGGACCTGGCGGGGGAGTTGGCGCCCTACTCTGTGTCAGCCCCGGCCTAACGGCCCGTCCTCCGACCTACGGCCCCCAGGGGCGCCCGAAACGAACGGAGCCGCCCCAGATGCTCCTGGGGCGGCTCCATCGTGTGGGACCTCGGTCCCGTCAGGTCAATCCTTCACACTCGGCCCGCTCATGCCGGGCGCCGCCGGTCCGAGGGCAGCGGTGGCCACCTCATCGGAGACCTGCTCGAAGCCCTTCCGGGTGAAGTAGGCGTGGCCGTCGCCGGAGAGGAACCGCGCGAACATGAGCACGATGCCCAACAGGAACAGGAACACCGCGATTGCGAGCGGCATACCAACTCCGAGCACACCGGAACCCGTGTAGGAGTTCTCCGGGTTGGCGCCGTCACGGATCGCGAAGAGCAACAGCACGAACAGCACCGATGATCCAATGAGCGGACCGACGCCCACCATCAGCATTGCCTTGGTTGACCGGAACAACTCGTTGCGCCAGTAGATCGTGCAAGCGACGCCGGTGAGCATGTAGTAGAAGGCCACCACGATCGAGAGTGCCGACAGCGAATCCCACAGGAAGTTGTCGGAGATGCGCGAGGCGACGAGGTACCACAAGGTGGTGGCGACCGCGATGAGCCAGGTGCCCTTGGCCGGGGTGCCGTGGCGAGCATCGATGTCGGAGAAGAAGCTGGGGAACGCCTTGGAGACCCCCATCGACAGCGAGGTGCGCGACGCCGGCAGGATCGTGGTCTGCGAGGATGCGAGGGCGGAGATCACCACCGACAAGACGAGCAGCGGCCACAAGAAGCCCATCACGTTTTGCGCCACGGCGCCGAACAGGCCGGCGTCGTCGTCATATTCCTCGATCAGGCCGCGGTCGGCGACCGCGACCATCATCACCGCGGTGCCGACGTAGATGAACAGCAGCAACAGGGTGCTAACCACCGCAGCCTTGCCCGGGGTCTCCGCGGAGTTCTCCGACTCCTCGTTGAGGTTGACCGCGGACTCCCAGCCCCAATACATGAAGACGCCGAGGAGCATCGATTGGATGATCGCCGAAGCGGAGAGCTCGGTTGGGAGGAACCAGGAGATGCTGAAGGGCTCGCCCTCGGCCTTGCCGCGGGCGATGGCCACGATGGCCATCACGATGAAGAGCAGCAGGGCGCCGACCTGCGCGAGCACCATGTAGCGCTGCACCTTGGCCGACAACTCGGTGCCGGCCACGCAGATCCAGGTCATGATGAAGGTCAAGAGGACCGCCAGCGGCATCCGAATGAATCGTCCGGCGTCTTGTGGGTCGGCGGTCCAGTCCGCGCCGATCAGCGGGTCGAGCAGGTTCATGATGTAGTACGCCGCGACGTCGGACTGGGCGCCGACGACGATGACGCCGGTGGTGAAGACGGCCCAGCCGCCCATCCAGCCCATCCACGGACCCATGGCGCGGGTGACCCACGAGAACGTGGTGCCGCAGTCCTGGTCGGCGCGGTTCATGTAGTAGAACGCACCAGCGATCAAGAACATCGGGATGAACGACACCAGCAGCATGGCCGGCGCCTTCACACCTGCGATGACCACCAGCGAGCCGAGCACGGCGGCCATGGAGTACGCCGGAGCGGTCGAGTCGACGCCAATCGCGACTCCATCGGCGAACCCGATGGAGTCGCCCTTGAGGCCTTTCTCGTGATGGCCAGCCGGCTCTTCGGCAACGGCCAAGTTGTCGTGTTGCATGCGGGGGGTCTCCTTTTCGTTCCGAGCATCAGGTCGCCGGATGTTCCGGGGCCTGTGACGGGTGTCACTTACCGTAGGCGATACCGGTACTCCCCGGCGAGGGGTGTTAGACCGGAATCAGCTTGATTTGAACGGGGATTTGAACGGGCACTCAGTCGATGGGGGTCTATCGAGCAGTGGCGACACCCTCATCCGTCCCCGCGAGCCGCTGGGCGAGCCAGATCGGCACGATGCTGAAGACGATCAGTACGGCGGCCACCACATTGACGACCGGGGCTTGGTTGGGGCGGAACAAGTTGTTGTAGATCCAGATCGGCAGGGTCTGCACGCCCGCGCCGGCGGTGAAGGTGGTCACGATGATCTCGTCGAAACTCAGCGCGAAGGCCAGCAGACCTCCGGCCAGGAGGGCCGAGCGGAGCATGGGCAAGGTGATGAGGCGGAAGGTCGTGAACGCACCCGCGCCCAGGTCCATGGAGGCCTCCTCCAAGTTGGTCCCCATGCGCCGCAGCCGCGCCATCGCGTTGTTGAAGACGGTGACGATGCAAAACGTGGCATGGGCGACGACCAGGGTCAGGAAGCCAAGGCTGATCCCAAAGATGGTCAAGAAGGCGTTGGCCAGCGCGATGCCCGTAACGACACCCGGCAGGGCGATCGGCAAGATGATCAGCAGCGAGACCGTGTCGCGTCCGAAGAAGCGGTAGCGGTGCAGGGCCAGCGCAGCCATCGTGCCGAGCACCAGCGCGATGACCGTCGCCATGAGCGCAACCTGGACGGAGGTCCACACGGCGTCACGCGCGCCTTGCGACCGCCAGGCTGCCACCCACCACCGGGTGGTGAAGCCGTCGGGTGGCCAGGAGAAGGTCTGCGCGGTGTTGAAGGAGTTGACGAACACCAACACCAGTGGCGCATAAACCAAGAACAGCGCTGCGAGCGCAAACGTGCGCAGCAACGTGCGGGCGGCCGGGGAAAAGCTCATCGCGGCCTCACAGATTCTCCAAGGCGCCGGTGCGTCGGACGGCGCCGAGATAGACCAGCATCACCACGACCGGGATGAGGGAGACGGCCGCGGCAAACGGCATGTTGTTGGCGGTGAGGAAGGTGTCGTAAACGACGTTGCCGAGCATCTGGGTCGTCCCACCCACGATCTTGACCGCGATGTAGTCGCCGAGGGTGAGTGAAAAGGTGAAGATCGACCCTGCCACGGCAGCGGGAAAGAGCACCGGCAGCACGATGCGTCGCAGCGTCGTGCCGATGCCCGCGCCCAGGTCCGCCGAGGCCTCCAGCAAGGAGTTCGGCAACCGCTCCAGTCCGGCATACAGCGGCAGGATCATGTAGGGCAGCCAGAGGTAGGCCAACGTGATCACCGTGGCTGGGAGCCCGTAGCCGGGAGAGTGCAGGCCGAAGGGATCGGCGATCCACGCGATCGGGCCCGTCGCTGAGAACATCGCCCGCCAGGCGTAGGCCTTGACGAGGTAGGACGCCCACAGCGGCGTCAGCACGGCGATGACCAGCCACTTCTGTGCTCGCGGGGAAGCAACCTTGGCCATGTAGAGAGCGATCGGGAAGGCGATCACCGCGTCCAGGATGGTCACCGAAGCGGCGACCATCAGGGTGCGGAGCGTGATCGTCCGGTAGACCTCGCCCTCCAAGAGGGTGCGGAAGTTGTCGAGATTCCACGTGCGCAAGATGGTGCCGGAGAGCGTCTCCACCGACCACAGCGAGGTGATGAAGAGCGCAGCGAGGGCCCCGAGATAGGCCACCCCCAGCCACAACATGGGTGGTCCGAGCAGCAGGCTCAGACTCATCCACGGTGCCCGCCTGCGCGGGCTACGTGGCCGGGGGTGGCGCGAGCTCATCGGTCGGGAGACCTCAGCCCTTGATCTCAGTCCACGCCTGTGTCCAGTCCGCGTACGTCGTGCACTTCACGTCCGTACGACCGTCCAGGCACTGCTCGATCGGCGTGTTCCAGTAGTGCAGCTGCTCGGCGTAGGCCTCATCACCGGCGTGGAAGGTCTCGCAGTGACCCTCAGCGGCCAGGTCGCAAGCCTTGGCGTTGGCCGGGGCCTCGCCGAACCACTCGGCAACGCTGGCGTTGGCTTGAGGGCTGACGATGTGGTTGAGCCACGCGTAGGCACAGTTCCGGTTCTCGGTCTTGGAGGACACCATCCACGTGTCCGACCAGCCGGTTGCGCCCTCTTCGGGCAGGGTCACCTCGACCTTGGTGCCTTCGCCCTGCGCCAGGTTGGCGATGACCTGCCAGGTGGTGCCGAGCACGGAGTCACCGCTCTTGAAGGCGGCCTGCTCCTTGGTGTAGTCCGACCAGTACTCGTTGAGCAGCGGCTTCTGCTTCTTCAGCAGGTCCACGGCAGCGGCAAGCTGGTCCTCGTCGAGCGCGTAGGGATCCTTGATGCCCAGGTCAGGCTGGGTCTTCATCAGGTAGAGCGCGGCGTCGGCGATGTAGATCGGCGAGTCGTAGGCCGTGATCTTGCCCGCGTAGGGCGAGTTCTCGTCGAAGACAACGCCCCACGAGGTGGGGGCTTCGGTGACGATGTCGGTGCGCCACATCAGGAGGTTGGCGCCGTAGCCGTGCGGGATGCCGTACATCTGTCCGTTGACCGAGTTCCAGTCGCGGTCCTTGAGGAAGCCCCAGACATCGGCGTAGTTGGGCACCAGGTCGGTGTTGACCGGCTCCACATCTCCGCCGGCGATCAGGCGCAGCGAGGCGTCGCCCGAGGCGGAGACCACGTCGTACTCGCCCGACTTCATCAGCTGCACCGCCTCATCGGAGGTGCCGAAGTACTTGACCGAGACCTCACAACCGCTGGCCTGCTCGAAGGGAGTCACCCAGTCGTAGTTGGGGTCGGTGGAGCCGTCCTCGGCATAGCCGGGCCACGCGAGGACGTTGACCTGGCCCTCGTTCTCGCCCAACTCGGTGGCCATGGGGAGGTCCGGCGCCGTGAAGCCACCCGTGGCCCCCTCGTCGGCCTTCTTGTCGCCATCGCCGTCAGACGATGAGGTGCCGCACGCTGTCGCGAGCAGCAGGACGGCGGCAAGTGCTGCCGCGGCCCTGGTTCGATGGATTCTCACTGCTTCTCCTTGGTGGTGGGGGTCAGATCGATGACGTGCTCGTCGGCCCAGGCCAGCCCTATCGGCTGGCCCCTGCGACTCATCGCCTGATCGGTGGTGCCGTGCAGGTTCTGCCGCAGCACGGTGAGCGAGCCACCGTCGTCGAGGTCGACGACGTAGTGGTTCACAGACCCGAGATAGGCCACCGCGCTGACCACACCGGAGGCTCTGGTCGGCAGGGCCGCCAGCTCCGGGTTGTCGGTGGGGTCGCCCACGATATGGATCTTCTCCGGGCGGATGCCGAAGCTTCCCGGGCGGCCGATGACCTTCTCGGCGGCCGCACCAGTCACGAGATTGGAGGTGCCGACGAAGCCAGCGACGAAGGAGGTCGCCGGGCGCTCGTAGAGTTCGACGGGAGTCGCGATCTGCTCGATCCGTCCGGCGTTGAAGACGGCGATCCGATCGCTCATCGTCAAGGCCTCCTCCTGGTCGTGGGTCACGAACACGAAGGTGATGCCGACCTCGCGCTGGATCTGCTTCAGCTCGATCTGCATTTCCCGGCGCAGCTTGAGGTCGAGGGCGCCCAGCGGCTCATCGAGGAGCAACACCTTGGGCCGGTTGACCAGCGCCCGGGCCAAGGCGACGCGTTGCCGCTGCCCGCCGGAGAGTTGGCTGGGTCGGCGGTCGCCGTAGCCAGACAGCCGGACGGTCTCAAGGGCTGCGGCCGCCCGCTCGCGGCGCTCCTTGGTGGGGACCTTCTTGACGCGCAGGCCGTATTCGACGTTGGTCTGCACGTCCATATGGGGGAAGAGCGCGTAGTCCTGAAAGACGGTGTTGACGTCCCGCGCGTGGGCCGGGCGGTCGGTGACGTCCTCCTCGCCCAGCAGGATCCGACCCGCCGTCGGCAACTCAAACCCGGCGATCATCCGCAAGACGGTGGTCTTGCCGGACCCCGACGGGCCGAGCATGGAGAAGAACTCCCCGTCGGCAATCTCCAGGTCGACATGGTCGACGGCGGTGACCGCCCCGGCGGATCCAGGTGCGCCAAACGACTTGGTGACCGAGTCGAGACGGATAGCCGGACGCATAGTCCCGGAACTTAGTGCTACGGAATCGGGAGCACAATGACTCTCCGTATACCGATTTCGTTGCGATTCTGTTGCCTCATTCGGCAGGTGCTCTCCCAAAGCGGCCATCGTCCCTGCGCTGCGGCAGGATGGATGCGTGTTGCGAGGTAGCGGAGTACGCGTTCTTCTGGTCCTAGGGCTGCTCGCGGGCAGCGCCGCGCTAGCGCTGACCAGGGAGCCACGGCTCGGGTTGGATCTGCGCGGCGGCACCCAGGTGACGTTGCAGGCCATGGACTCCGATCGGGTGCAGGCCGACGCCGAGGCGACCGACCGGGCCATTGAGGTGCTGCGCGGGCGCGTGGACTCGTTGGGCATCTCCGAGCCAACGCTCACCCGGGCGGGTGAGAACCGGATCTTGGTCGAGTTGCCCGACGTCCAGGACCCACGTGAGGCCGTCGAGACGCTGGGGCGCACCGCGCAACTCACGATTCATGCGGTGATCAAGGCCGTCGCCGATGCGACCGCAAAGCCGGCACAGGGCAACACCATCGTCGCCGACGATGAGGGTGGCTTCCTCGAGATCGGTCCGGTGCGCGTGGACGGCGACCAGATCAAGTCCTCCGATCCCCGACAAGACCCAGCCGGGCTTGGGTGGTCGGTGGGCATTTCCTTTGATTCCGAGGGCGGGCGCGCGTGGCGGCAGCTGACCGGAGAGGCGGCCTGTTTCCCCGACGATCGCCGCCGGGTCGCGATCGTCTTGGACGAGGAAGTCATCTCCTCACCGCCCGTCGCGCAGTCGGTGGGGTGTGATGTCGGAATCGGCGGCAATGCCACCGACATCACCGGCTCCTTCAACCTCGAGGAGGCGACCGACCTAGCCGTGCTGATCGAGGGCGGCGCACTCCCGCTGCCGGTTGAGGTGATTGAGCAACGCACCGTCGGCCCGACCCTGGGTGCCGCGGCCATCACCGCCTCCTGGCAGGCCTCCCTCCTCGGGCTCCTCCTGACGGCGCTCTTCATCACCGCGGTCTATCGATTGGTCGGCTTCCTCGCGACGCTGGCGTTGACGTCCTACGCCCTGCTCGCCTACGCAATGTTGGTGGCGCTGGGATCGACGCTGACGCTGCCTGGGCTCGCCGGCTTCGTGTTGGCCATCGGGCTCGCGATCGACGCCAACGTGCTCGTCTTCGAGCGTGCCCGCGAGGAGTACGCCGCTCGGTCGGCGGCCGGATTGCGCCATGCGCTGCGCGTGGGTTTCAACAAGGCGTGGACCGCCATCATCGACTCCCAGGTGACGACGCTGCTGGCTGCTGCGTTGTTGTTTGCGCTGGGTTCGGGACCGGTCAAGGGTTTCGGCGTCACGCTGAGCATCGGTGTGATCGCGTCGATGCTGTCCGCACTGGTCATCGCCCGTGTCCTGACCGAGCTGGGCGTC
>JBAQXA010000139.1:0-1731 GCA_049299195.1 Nocardioides sp. | reverse complement strand
GAACATGTGTAGCACCACGCCCGTCTGGCACGTCTGATCGAACGTCAGGCGGTGGACGCTGATCAGGTCGAGCAGGTCGTCGGCGGTGAAGATGCGGTAGGCGGGGGATTCGACGTGGTCGCTGGCGACGTAGAAGCGCCGTTCGCCGCTCTCGGTGGTGAATTCGCCCGTGTCGGGGTCGTAGATGCCGTCGGTCAGGTATTGCAGCGTCAGGAAGGGGTGGGTGGTGCCCCCCTTGCGCAGGTTGACCTCGATGGCATACGGCTCCCATTGGCCGGCGTCGTTCTTGACCGTCAGGAAGTCGAGGGCAAAACGGCCGACAACCCCCTCGCGCACGAAGCGGTCGCCGATCTTGGCCGCCTCGCGGGTGATGAGGCGGCTGTAGGCGGGGTCGGCGGGGAAGATGGCCCCCAGATAGCTCTGGCCGCTGGGACCGCCGAGCATCTGGTCGTGGGTCGAGAGGATCTCGACCTTGCCCAGGGGCGAGATGCGCATCTGGACGCTGGGGCTTTCCTTCACTTCGCCTTCGATCATCTCCTCGACGATGGCCCCCTGGCGGGCGACGCCTGCCAGGTAGTGCTCATAGCGCAGATCGGGCAACTCGAAGCGCATGGCCCGCAGCGCGGCGACAATGGCCTCGGCCTCGGCCGCGTCCCCCGGCGGCGGCAGCCCGCGCAGGTCTACCACGGCGTTGCCCATGCCCGACACGCCCTGGTTGTGCTTGGTGATGACCCGGCGCAGGGTGGGCTTGGCGGCGCGCATGTCGCCGATGGCCCGCACGAAGCCGGCCTCGTCGCTGATCTCCTCCACGCCCAGCGGGTGGGGCAGCCCTTCCTCGGCGAAGAGGCGACGCGCGCCGCTCTTGCCGCCCAGGGCGAAGTAGCGCGGGTCGGCGGCGTACATGGGGATGTCCAGTTGCAGGGCCAGCTCGCGCTCGGCGTCGGTGGTCAGGAAGGGCACCAGGTGGGCGCGGTCGGGGTCGGGGATGAGTTCGCGGACGCGGCGGAGGAACCACGGCCGCTCCAGCACCTTGTGTACCAGTGCCTTGTCGGAGCCGTCTTGCGGGGCCAGCAGGTGCAGCCGCTTGCGGGCGTGGCTGACGGTCACGTCGGGCAGTTGGTGGAGGTAGTAGTCAATGACCAGCGGAGCGATCGTGCCGGAGGTGAGGTAGATCATGTGTAGATTGGGCTGGCGCAACAGGAAGGTCATGAAGAGAAACCGCTCTTCGTATATCTTCTGGATCACGCCGGTCGCGCCGTAATCGGCGCTGATGGACGAAACCACGACCAGCGTGTTCTCGTCCTGCACCTCGCCGCCGGGGTCGGTGCGGCCGATGAGCCGCCACAGCGGGGCCAGCTTTTGTTGCAATTCGTCGAAGCGGGCGGCGCGTTCGGGGGTGAAGGGGTTTGGCTGCGGTGCGATGAGTTTCATGGGTGCGATCCTGCTGGTCAGTGGGTTTGCTCCGGTCGATGCCCCGGAGTGGCGGTAGCATAACTGAAATCACGGAACGGGTCACGGATTGCCGGTCAGGGCAGCGGATCGTTATAAGCGGCGGCCTCACCGCCGGCGAGCAGGACGCGCAGGTGGCGCACCTGATCGAGCGGCGTGGCCAGTTGCGCGGCGCGCAGAGCGTCCGGGCCGGGCCATTCCTCGATGATCAGGAATTTGGCCGGGTTCCCATGATTGCGAAACACAAGATTCAAGATGGTTCCACCGATTTCTTCTTCCCCT
>JBAQXA010000138.1:0-1611 GCA_049299195.1 Nocardioides sp. | reverse complement strand
GGGTTTAGCAGGGCGGCGGCGGGCGATCGAGACGCCGAGGAGCGCGAGCGCGCCGCCGGCATACGCCAGCAGCGGCGGCACTTCGCCGAGCAGCAGCCACCCGAGCACGATGGTGATCGGCGGCACGATGTACGTCGTCACGCCCAGCCGGCTCGCCGGCATATGCCGCAGGGCGTAGGCGTAGGTCGTGAACGCGATCGCGGTGGGGAAGGCGCCCAGATAGGTCAGCCACGCGACCGACTGCCACGGCGCGTCCTGGGCCTGGCGCAGCAACTGCGGGGCGAACGGCAGACAGCAGAGTCCTCCCACGGCGCAGGCGATCCACGTCACCTGCGCGGCCGGCAACCGCGCCATGAGGGGCTTCTGCAGGATCACGCTGACGGAGTAGACGACGGCGCACAGCACACACAGCATGGCCCCGAGCAGGGAGCCGTCGCGTCCGCCGGGCTGGGAGAAGCCGATCAGCACGACCCCGGCGAAGGCGAGCGCGAGCCCGGCGCCGAGCGTCGCGGTGAAATGGTCGCCCAAGAACCAGGTCGCAAGCGCGGCGATGAGGACCGGGGAGACCTGGAGCAGCATCGAGGCCGTGCCGGCGTCGACGAGCCGCTCGCCGGCATTGAGCGCCAGGTTGTAGATCGCGAACCACAGCACCCCGATGCCGGCCATGGCCGCCCACTCCCGCCCCGTCGGCCGCACCCACGGGCGGACCAGCGCTACCACCCCTAGGCAGACGGTGCCGACCAGGAGGCGTCCCAAGGAGAGCGCACCGGGTGAGAAGTCGTGACCGAGGTGGCGGATGCCGACGAAGGCCGAGGCCCAGAGAAACATCGTGACGGCGACGGCGAGCCCGGCGAGCAGTGCGGTCCGAGCCTCGGATCGGGTTGCGGGAGCGGTCATGGCTGGTCCGGCTCGAGCCAGCCGCGGAAGGCCTCCAGGTTGGCGGTCGATTCGCCTCGCGCCCGACGCCAGTCCCACTCGCGACGGATCGACGATTCAAATCCGAGTTCGAGGATGACGTTGAAGGAGTCGTCGGCGTAGGTCAGAAGCGAGCCGAGCAGCCTGTCGAGGTCGTCGGCGTTGACGCTCGAGAGTGGCAGCCGGGCGGTGAGGAAGATGTCGCCGAGGCGGTCGATGGCGAAGGCGACGCCGTACATCCGCAGGTTGCGTTCGAGGAGCCAGCGATAGACCCGCTCGAACTCCTCATCGGGCCGGCGGCACACAAACGCATCGACGGCGAGCGCGTGTTGGCCCACCTGGAGGCGCACGGGTGTCGCCAACTTCTTCTCCCCGGGCAGGGTGAGGTTGAACTGGCCTTCGGTCACCTCGACGTGTTCCAGGCCGCTGGCGGAGAGGTAGTCGCGGAGCCGTTGGGCGGCCCCCGCGGACTCCGAACCGGCCGACACCGAACCGCTCAACGCAGGGCCTCGACAGCCATCAGTGCCCGAGCCTGCTCATAGACGGCGAGCGTGCGTTCGGCCGTGCGCGACCAGGAGAACTGCGCCGCCTGCTCCACGGCGCCGCGGGCGAGCTTGGCCCGCAGGGCGTCATCGCCGACCACTCGCCCGAGGGCGGCCGCCCACTCCTGCGGGTCATGGCTGGGGACGAGCAGGC
>JBAQXA010000137.1:0-4636 GCA_049299195.1 Nocardioides sp. | reverse complement strand
CTTCTTCGAGGTTCGACCACTCGCGGATCAAGTAGCCGGTCCTGCGCTGCCACTTGTACTCGACGAGGCGGATGCTCTTGGCGTCCTTCAGCGTGTCGGCACGCTGGATGTTGGTGGTCAGGATCGTGTCCACCGCACTCATGAAGCCGGGCGTGACGGGCTCGGTGTTGAGCGCGAGGTTCATGTGGTGTTCGATCTCGACCCCGAGGAAGTGCCGAGACTCCTCTACATTCGACTGGTCGATGTCTATGCCGTAGATCGACGACAACGCTCGCAGAGCCGCTGCCTCGATGGCTGAAGCCGAGCGGAAGTGGGGCCGGAAGACATAGGCCAACTTCCGGTCCAGGATCTCCACCAGGAAGTTGCCGGAACCGCATGCCGGTTCGAGGAACGTGCGGCCGATGTTTTTCGGGTCGGCCTCGGAGGGGAACATGTCGGCGACCAGATCGAGCATGGCGTCGACCTCGCGCTTGTCGGTGTAGACCTCGGCGAGATCGCGGACGCGCGCGCGTGTCTTCGTCTGAGAGGTGACCACGTCACGATGGCGCGCCATCAGCTAGGCGCCATGACGTGCATCACTGACCTGGGTTGGTCCCCAATTTCTCTCACAGGGTCATCTTGTCGGACGGCACCGACAGGCTTTAGAGCCATCGTCGAGTGAGGACAAAAGACCAGATTGGTGGACCGAACGGCCCTCGGGCCAAACGAGATCACAAAGCGCCTCCGGCAGGATTCGAACCTGCGGCACCTGGTACCGGAAACCAGTGCTCTATCCCCTGAGCTACGGAGGCTTCGCCACCCTGAGGCAGCCCGCAGAACACTACAGGGGAGGGGGTCGAGGGACGAAACCGGTTCGAAGCGGGAGGCCCTGCGCCGTTAGGCTCTGCGAGTGACCCCCGCCCAACTCTCCGAAGCCATTGTCGGTGTGCTGCACGCACTTGCCGACGAGGGTGCTGCCGCCCTGACCGACCGGATCCCGACCGAGGTCACGGTGGAGCGTCCGCGGCAGAAGGAGCACGGAGACTACGCGACCAACATCGCGATGAAGCTCGCCAAGCCGGTCGGTATGCCGCCTCGTCAGCTGGCCGAGTTGATTGCTGGCCGCCTCGCCGAGGTTGACGGGATCGCCGGGGTCGACGTTGCGGGACCGGGCTTCCTCAACATCACCGTTGCCGCGGCCGCCCAAGGCCAGATCGCCGCCGACATCGTCGCGGCCGGGTCGGCATACGGCAGCTCCAAGCTGCTGGCCGGGGAGCAGATCAACCTGGAGTTCGTCTCGGCCAACCCCACGGGTCCGCTGCACCTGGGTGGTGTCCGGTGGGCCGCCGTGGGCGATGCGCTGGGTCGGGTCTTTGAGAAGGCCGGGGCAACCGTCACCCGGGAGTACTACTTCAACGACCACGGCGTGCAGATCGACAAGTTCGCCCGCTCGCTGCTGGCGAGCGCCCGGGGTCTGGACGCCCCCGAAGACGGCTACGGCGGGCAATACATCCACGACATCGCGGCGGCTGTGGTCGCCCAGCGCCCCGAGGCGACCGGGCTCCCCGACGACGAGGCCAAGGAGGTCTTCCGGTCGGTCGGTGTGCAGATGATGTTTGCGGAGATCAAGCAGTCGCTCAGCGACTTCCACGTCGACTTCGACGTCTACTTCCACGAGGACGAACTCCACCGCAGCGGTGCGGTCGGTCGGGCCATCGAGCGGCTCAAGGCGCTCGGCAACACCTATGAGAGCGACGGTGCGCTCTGGCTCGCCACCGAAAAGTTCGGCGACGACAAGGACCGGGTGATCATCCGGTCCGATGGCCAAGGGGCCTACCTGTCCGGCGACCTGGCCTACTACCTCGACAAGCGCGAGCGGGGCTTCGACCGCTGCTTCATCATGCTCGGAGCCGACCACCACGGCTATGTCGGCCGGATGATGGCGATGTGCCAGGCGTTTGGTGACACCCCGCACGTCAACCTCGAGATCCTGATCGGGCAGATGGTCAACCTGCTCAAAGACGGCCAACCGCTGCGGATGAGCAAGCGCGCGGGCACCGTGGTCACCATCGACGACCTCGTCGGGGCAATCGGCGTCGACGCGGCGCGCTATGCGCTCGCCCGTTACACCTCCGACAGCCCGATCGACATCGATCTGGACCTGTGGGCCAAGGCGACCAACGACAACCCGGTCTTTTATGTGCAATACGCCCACGCGCGCTCGTGTCGGATGATCGAGAACGCCGCGCAGTTGCAGATGAGCCTGCCCGACGACTTCGACCCCGGTCTGCTCAGCCACGAGCAGGAGGGCAACCTCCTGCGGGCCCTCGCCGAGTACCCGCGCGTGATCGCGGCCGCCGCCGAGTTGCGGCACCCGCACCGCGTCGCCCGCTACCTCGAAGACACCGCAGCGGTCTTCAACCGGTGGTACGACACCAAGGAGTGCCGGATGCTGCCGCAGGGCGATGAGCCCGCAACGGCGACCAATGCCGCCCGGCTGCTGCTGGTGCACGCCGCACGCATCGTCTTGGCGGGAGGCCTGGACCTGCTTGGCGTCAGCGCTCCCGAGCGGATGTAGGCGGCCGGCTGGTGAGCACTCATGAGGCCGGCTGGGCTCATGCGGACGGCGCGCTGCGCGCTCCGGCGCGCTGGGCCGCTCCGCAAGATGCAGCAGCGCTGATCCCGCGGCTCTGGTCGCAGACTGCCCATCGCAATGCCGAGGGTGACCTGGTGATCGGGGAGATCCCGGTCGCTGACTTGGTCGCCGAGCACAACACCCCGGCCTACGTCTTAGACGAGGTGGACTTCCGCGCCCGCGCCCGCGCCTTCCGCGAAGCCTTCGCCAGCTGGGACGTCTATTACGCCGGCAAGGCGTTCCTCTGCACACGGGTCGCGCGCTGGGTGGCTGAGGAGGGCCTTGGGCTCGACGTTTGTTCGGCGGGGGAGTTGGCCGTCGCGGTGCGCGCCGGCTTCGACCCGGCGCGAGTGGGCTACCACGGCAACAACAAGACCACGGCCGAGTTGCGCCACGCCGCCTCGATCGGGGTGGGCCGAATCGTCGTTGACTCGTTTGCCGAGATCGATCGCATTTCGCAGTTGGCGGCGGAAGGCCTGGCGCTCAACGTCATGGTCCGGGTCACCGCCGGGGTCGAGGCGCACACCCACGAATACATCGCCACCGCCCACGAGGACCAGAAGTTCGGCTTCTCCATCACCGGCGGCGACGCCTTCGAGGCGGTACTCCGCCTGAGCGGCATACCGGGCGTGCGTCTGCTGGGCCTGCACTCCCACATCGGCAGCCAGATCTTTGACACGGCCGGCTTTGAGGTGGCGGCTCGGCGCGTGCTGGCGCTGCACGCCCGACTCTGCGACGAACTCGGCGTGGACCTGCCCGAGCTCGACCTCGGCGGCGGCTTCGGCATCGCCTACACCGCGCAAGATGATCCGGCCGACCCCCACCAACTCGCCACCGAGCTCGGCAAGATCGTGGCCCACGAGTGCGGCTCGCTCGGCATCGCCGAGCCGCGGCTGTCCATCGAGCCCGGCCGAGCGATCGTGGGCCCCGCGATGTGCACGGTCTACACCGTCGGCACGGTTAAAGCCGTCGCCCTCGACGGCGGTGCCGAGCGTCGTTATGTCTCCGTCGACGGCGGCATGAGTGACAACATTCGCACCGCTCTCTATGGCGCCGACTACACCGCCGTCCTCGCCTCCCGATCCGTGGCGCAGGAGACCGTGCTCAGCCGCGTGGTCGGCAAGCATTGTGAGGCCGGTGACATCGTGGTGAAGGATGAGTACCTGCCTGCGGACCTGGCTCCGGGGGACCTGCTAGCGGTACCAGGCACAGGTGCCTATTGCCGCTCGATGGCCTCCAACTACAACCACGCGCCCAGGCCTCCGGTCGTCTCGGTGCGTGACGGGGTGGCCACGGTGCTGGTGCGCCGGGAGACGATCGATGACTTGCTAGCACTCGACTTGGGTTGATGGAGATACGGGTTGATGGACATGGTTGAGGCAAAGCCGCTCAAGGTAGCGGTGCTGGGCTGCGGCTCGGTGGGCTCGCAGGTCGTGCGATTGCTGTCGGAGAACGCGACCGATCTCGCGGCCCGGGTCGGAGCCCCGGTGGAGCTGGTTGGGGTCGGTGTCCGGCGGCTCGACGCCCCGCGAGAGGTCGATGTCCCCGAGGGGATCTTGACGACCGACTCGATGGCGCTGGTCACCCGCGGTGACCTCGACGTCGTGATTGAGGTGATCGGCGGCATCGAGCCCGCTCGGTCCCTGATCATGGCTGCGCTCGAAGCAGGTGCCTCGGTGGTCACGGCCAACAAGGCACTGCTCGCCGAGGACGGCCCCACGCTCTATGAGGCGGCCAACCGCGCCGGACGGGACCTCTACTTCGAGGCTGCCGTGGCGGGTGCCATCCCGATTCTGCGCCCGCTGCGCGAGTCGCTAACCGGTGATCGGATCACCCGCGTCCTGGGGATCGTCAACGGCACCACCAACTACATCCTCGACAAGATGGACACCCAGGGCGCCGGCTATGAGGAGACCCTCGCCGAGGCGCAGGAGCTGGGGTATGCCGAGGCCGACCCCACCGCCGACGTCGACGGCTTCGACGCCGCCGCGAAGGCGGCGATCCTCGCCTCGCTGGCCTTCC
>JBAQXA010000136.1:0-2047 GCA_049299195.1 Nocardioides sp. | reverse complement strand
GCACGGAGCCAACTTCTTCGACGGACTCGCCCCCGATGGCATCACCCAACTCCCCGTTGAGCTGGCGGTCGGCGCGCACCGAGGCCTGCGACCGCAAGTGGGGATCATCGCGAGCTCTCATAGGTTTGCGGCCGACGACAGGTGCTGGCGGTATGGCGTGCCTGTGTTGGGCGTTGAGCGATGCCTGGTGGACACGGTGCGTCACTTGGGAAGCCTCGCTGAAGCGGTGGCCGCCGTCGACATGGTGTGTGCGGCCGAGCTGACTTCGCTGCGGCGAATTGCGGCGTACGCCGAGGGCAAGCGCCTGCCGCCCTTGTTTCGCAGGGCACTCCCGTTGGCTAGCGAGTGGTCGCGTTCGCCTTTGGAATCCCGGGCTCGCGTGCAGCTGGGTGAGGATGTATGCCTCCTCGGGCTGTTGGTGAACGCTCCGGTGACCGATCTGACGGGACGCCTACTGGGGATTGTCGATCTGCTCGACGAGGCCGCCGGGTTGGCGATAGAGCTTGATGGCCGAGACCATCGCGCCCTGCGGCGCCATCGCCGGGATCTAGCCAAGGACGAGGCGCTGCGGTCAGTTGGCATCGAGGTGACTCGGCTGACGGGAGCGGATCTCCGGGATCGGCAGTTGGCAAAGGAACGAGTACTGGGTGCGCGTCAACGGGCGCGCTTCCTCCAAGCAGAGGAGCGTCAATGGATTGTGGGCGACCCAGGCCCATGCCTCGACGCGCGGCTAGCCGAGCGTGAGTTCTGGCAGCAAGTGCACGAGCGAGGGGTTCGCTCAGCTACGCGCGATTAGTCCGCGACACGCCGGCAAACGCGTACCAAACGCGCGTAACTCGTGGCATCGGGGCGTTCGGCGCCGAGAAGCGGCGGCCGGGCGCGCGCCCGGCTGAGGGTTAGTAGCCGATGCGGCTGCGGACGGCGAAGAGTTCGGGGAAGAAGGTGAGGTCGAGGGCGCGGCGGAGGAAGTCGACGCCGGTCGAACCTCCCGTGCCGGTGCGGGCGCCGATGGTGCGCTGCACCACCTGCAGGTGGCGGAAGCGCCACTGCTGGAAGTTGTCCTCGATGTCCACCAGCTCCTCGCAGGCCTCATAGACCAGCCAGTGCTCCTCGGGTGCGGCATAGACGCCCTGGAAGACGCCGACCAGCTCCTCGTTGAGGGCGTAGGGCAGGGTGACGTCTCGGGTCAACACCGCTTCGGGCACGGCATACCCGCGGCGGGAGAGGAAGCGCAGGAACTCGTCGTACATGCTCGGCTCGCGCAACAACTGATCGAGTTCAGCCCGAGCAGTGGGGTCGTGGGTGAAGACCTTGACCATGTCTTCGTTCTTGTTCCCCAGCAGGAACTCGACCTCGCGATATTGGGCGGACTGGAAGCCCGATGAGGTGGCGAGATAGGGCCGGATTTCGGCGTATTCGCTCGGGGTCATCGTGGCCAACACCGCCCACTGATCGGTCAGCGTGTGCTGGATGTGCTTGACCCGGGCGAGGCGCTTGAGTGCGGGCGAGATCTGGTCGGAAGCCACGAGGGATCGCGCCGAGCGCAGTTCGTGGATGAGCAACTTGAGCCAGAGCTCGGAGGTCTGATGCTGGATGATGAACAGCATCTCGTCGTGCAACGGGGGATCGCTGAGCGGGCGCTGCGCCGACAAGAGGGTGTCCAGGCGCAGGTAGTCGCCGTAGCTCATGGCCGCGCTGAAGTCGCGCTGGATTCCATCCTCGAGCTCGCGCTTTGATTTCGAATCTGTCACGGTCGTCACCATAACGCAATGGTCCGCGAGTGGGCTGGTGCTGAGGGTGCTGCTCCGTACGATGACCCGGTGTCCGGAATCGAGTGCGTATGGCGTCCGGACTGGCCGTGCCCGGTCGGCGGGCTGCTGCACATCCATCGCCGAGGTGGCGGCGATCCGACCTACCGGATCGACGAGCGCGGCGTCCACTGGCGTGGCATCCGCACGCCTGAGGGCACCGCGACCCTGGCGATCCACCCGCTTGCCGCCCCCGGGGAGGGCGAGACGGTCGGCGAGGTGCGGGCCCAGGCGTGGGG
>JBAQXA010000135.1:0-1784 GCA_049299195.1 Nocardioides sp. | reverse complement strand
GGGCGGATTGGTGCCACCAGGTGGCACTAATCCACCCCAATGCGGAGCTGCGCGGCGCTCGCGCCCCGTCCGCCCCCAATCAACCCCCATAAATGCCGTGACCAACCTGCCGTGCCCACCCTGTCCCGTGACCGCGCATCGCCGTGCGCCGCCGCGCTCGGACTCGTGCGGCATACCCTAGGGGGGTATGGTGTACGCATGGACGCACACGCCGAGCATCAACACGGCTACATCGGCCGCAAGGACGACTACCTCAAACGGCTCCGCCGCATCGAGGGGCAGGCCCGTGGCCTGCAGCGGATGGTGGAGGAAGAGAAGTACTGCATCGACATCCTGACCCAGGTCTCCGCGATGACGAAGGCACTCCAGGCCGTCTCCATCGGGCTGCTCGAGGAGCACCTCAACCACTGCGTGGTCGACGCGGCCCGCAGCAGCGACCGGGAGGCCGCCGAGAAGGTCGGCGAGGCCGTCGACGCGATCGCTCGGCTGGTGCGGTCATGAGCGCCCCCTACGACGGAGCTGCGGTCTTCCATAGCGTCTGGCAGGTCAGCGGTATGACGTGTGGGCACTGCGTCGCCTCGGTCACCGAGGAGATCGCCGCCATCGAGGGAGTCCGGGCAGTCACGGTGGACCTGGCCTCGGGGCGGGTCGATGTCGACAGCGACGGGCCGCTCGGCCGCGAGGCCGTTGCCGCGGCCGTCGACGAAGCCGGCTACACCCTCACCCAGTGAGCGCGGCGGTGAACACCTCGCCGAGCGCCGTGCCGGAGGGCGGTCTGGCTGAGATCGACCTTGATCTGGAGGGGATGACGTGCGCGTCGTGCGCGCACCGGATCGAACGCAAGCTCAACAAGCTGCCGGGCGTGCAGGCGAGCGTCAACTACGCCACCGAGCGCGCACACGTCGTGCTGCCCGCGGGGCTCGGCAGCGCGGCCGCGATCCAGGCTGTGGAGCAGGCGGGCTATCGCGCCAGCGTGGTGCCGGAGACGCCGACGGGTCCCGCGCGCACCGAGCCCGAGCAGTTGCCGGTGCGCACTCTCTTTGCGCTCGTCGTCAGCGTCCCGGTGATTGCGCTCGCGATGGTGCCGGTGTGGCAGTTCGACGGCTGGCAGTGGGTCAGCCTCGCGTTGGCGACGCCTGTCGTGTGGTGGGCCGGCTGGCCCTTCCACCGGGCGGCACTGGTCAACGCCCGCCACGGCGCCTCCACGATGGACACGCTCGTGTCGATCGGTGTCACCGCGGCCTACCTCTGGTCGGTGGTCGCCCTGATCTGGGGTGATGCGGGGGCGATCGGCTACCGGCACACCTTTGACCTCGGCTTCGACCTGTGGCGGGGCGACTCGATGGACATGGCGCCGTCGCATGGCCACGGCTTGGCCGACCTCTATTTGGAGACCGCCGCCGGGGTGACGGCGTTCCTCCTGCTCGGCCGCGCCCTGGAGGCGCGCGCCAAGCGCCGCTCGGGCGCCGCCCTCACCGCTCTGCTCGACCTCGGCGCCCGCGAGGTGCACCTGCTGGAGGAGAGCGGCCACGAGCGCTCGGTGCCGATCGCCGAACTGGCCGTGGGTGGCCGGTTTGTGGTCCGACCCGGCGAGCGGGTGGCTGCCGACGGGATCGTGGAGTCCGGTGTCTCCGCCCTGGACAACTCCTCGCTCACCGGTGAGTCGATGCCGGTCGATGTCGGCGCGGGAGACCCTGTCGCCGGGGGAGCGGTCAACGCCCAGGGCCGGCTCGTGGTCCGGGCGACCCGGGTGGGTGCCGACACCCACCTCGCGTGCTTGACCC
>JBAQXA010000134.1:0-4690 GCA_049299195.1 Nocardioides sp. | reverse complement strand
TCATGATCTCGGCGTAGGCCGGTGGCACGGCGACGTCTTGAGGCTCGACATGCAGGGAGTGATCGGTCAGCTCGACCGCGTCGGAGGACGCAGCGATCGCGTCCGCGAGGTTTTGGCCGGGGTTGAGTCCGGCGTTGGTTCGGCTGGGGCCAGCTTCTTCGGTGCTCACCTCGGCAACTCTAGCGGCGGCGTGCCGCGGCTTCGGCGGTCTCCGGACGAGATTGGCGCTAGGGTTTTGGTCATGCCCAGGGCTCGTCGTGCCGGCCATGCCGCGCCCAAGGCGAGGCGAGATGGGCGCGTCTTCACCACCCTGGTCACTGCGGTGGTCCTCCTTTGCGCCGTCCCGATCGCGCTGATCATCGCCCTTAGCGGCGAGAGCCATACCCTCCTGCTCGCCGTCGGACTCGCGGTGCTGCCGGTCGGGCCCCTGATCGGCGTCTACCTCTGGCTGGACCGCTACGAACACGAACCCAAACGGCTCTTGGCACTCGGATTGGCCTGGGGCGCCTTCGTCGCCACGCTCGGAGCGCTCTTTATCCAGGGGATCGGTGGCCTGGCTGCTGGCACCGACGAAGCCACCCAACTCACGGTGCTGGCGCCCGTGACCGAAGAGGCGAGCAAGGGCGTCTTCCTGCTGCTGCTCCTCTGGTGGCGGCGACACGAGCTGGACGGCGTCCTCGACGGCATCGTGTATGCCGGGATGGTCGGCATCGGCTTCGCCTTCACCGAGAACATCCTCTACTTGGCGGCCGCCTATGACGGCAGCGACGGCTTCGGTCCCGGTGGGACCGAAGCGCTCACGATGGTGTTCGTGATGCGGTGTCTGGCCAGCCCCTTCGCGCACCCGCTGTTCACCGCCTTCACCGGCGTCGGCGTGGGCATTGCGGTCGCGACCCGGTCACCACTCCTGCGCTGGGTGGCCCCGATCGCGGGCTATGCGGTGGCTGTCTTGGCCCACGGGCTCTGGAACGGGTCCACCGTGGGTGGCAACTTCTTCGTCGTTTACCTCACGCTGATGGTGCCCACCTTCGTCTTCCTCGGCGCCTTCGCCGTGTGGCGGCGCCGGATCGAACACCGGGTGCTCGGCATCGCCTTGGCGGACGCCGCTCGGCGTGGGCTGATCCCCGCCACGGACATCGGCTGGATCGTCCACCTCCCCGCGCGCAAGCGCGCCCGAGCCTATGCTCGACAGGTGGCCGGCAAACCGGGTGAAGACGCGATGGCGGAGTATCAACAAGCCGCCATCGAGCTCGGTTTTCTGCACCACCGGTATCTTCGAGGCACGGCGCCTCGGGATTTCGCCGCCCGCGGACAAGAGTTCGTTACCCGGATGCAGTCCGTCCGCCCTTCGCTCAGCTTTCCCGGACAGGTGGTGCCCCCCCGATGACCGACCCGCCCGAGGTCACGGCGTCCCCCCCGGCCGGCTCAAGCGTCCCCACAGAGCCCACCGCCGAGGGGCTCAAGATGATCACCGCTCTTGTGAAGATGCGCAGCGCCCTGCAGTCCGCAACCCTGCCCCTCGAGGTGCCGGGTGTTGCAGAGACGCGAGCCGCGCGCCTGGAGATGGTCGACCAACTCGAGGACTACGTCATCCCGCGGCTGACGACCATCGAAGCACCCCTGTTGGCCGTGGTGGGCGGATCGACCGGCGCCGGGAAGTCGACCCTCGTCAACTCGCTGGTCGGCCACCGGGTGACGGTCCCCGGCGTACTGCGGCCCACCACTCGATCGCCGGTTTTGGTGCACCACCCCGACGACGCCGGCTGGTTCGGCCAGGATCGGCTACTCCCTGAGCTCGACCGCGTCAGCCAGCCGACGGTTGATCCGGGGGCACTGCAACTGGTGCCAGCAGACACCGTCCCCGCGGGCCTCGCGATCCTCGACGCACCGGACATCGACTCGGTCGAGGAGCGCAACCGCACGCTGGCCGCGCAGTTGCTGGCCGCAGGCGACCTCTGGCTGTTTGTCACCTCCGCGGCGCGGTATGCCGACCAGGTGCCGTGGGAGTTCCTCCGCAAGGCGGCCGAGCGCTCGGCCGCCGTGGCCATCGTGCTCGATCGAACCGCCCCCGAAGCCGTCGAGACCGTCGCCACTCACCTCGCACGCATGCTCGCCACGCGGGGTCTGAAGGACAGCCCGCTCTTCACCGTGACCGAGGGCGAAGTCTCCGACGACGGGCTGCTCCCACCGGAGCGCGTCGCCGAGATCCGCAGTTGGTTGGTCTCGCTCGCCGAGGACACCGAGGCGCGGCAGCTCGTCGTCAAGCAGACGGTCGATGGCGCCATTCGCACTCTCGCGCGCAACTCCTACACGATCGCCGACGCCGCCACCGAGCAGGCCCGCCTGGCCGAGCGGCTGCGCAGCGACGTGGAGAAGGCCTACGCGGGCTCGGTGGAGGCCATCAACAAGGCATCGGCCGACGGCACGCTCCTGCGCGGGGAGGTGCTCGCCCGGTGGCAGGAGTTCGTCGGGACCGGCGAACTGCTCCGGTCGCTGGAGACCCGGGTCGGGTGGCTGCGCGACCGGATCGTCGGCGCGGTCAAAGGCAAGCCCCAACAGGTCGAGCGGGTCACGGTGGCCGTCGAGTCCGGGCTGGAGACCCTGATCGTCGAGCACGCCGAGGCGGGCGCCGAACGCGCCGAAGCCTCCTGGCAGTCGCTGGCGTCGGGGCAGGCCCTGCTCAAGGACGCGGGGGAGGACCTCGGTCGCGCCTCCCGCGAGCTGCGCCGCCGCGCCGAGCGCGAGGTGCGCGAGTGGCAGCAGGGCGTGCTCGACCTGGTTCGCACCGAGGGTGCCGACAAGCGTTCGACGGCCCGGTTCATGGCCTATGGGGTCAACGGGCTGGGGGTCGCGCTGATGATTGTGGTCTTCGCGCACACCGGCGGGTTGCTCCTGGGTGCCGAGGCAGGGGTGGCCGGCGGCACCGCGGTGCTGGGCCAGAAGCTGCTGGAAGCGGTCTTTGGCGATCAAGCCGTCCGCACCCTCGCCGAACGAGCTCGCCAAGATCTCGTCCGTCGCGTGGAGGCGCTGATGGCCACCGAACAGGCCCGCTATCTCGATTTGTTGGCGAGCCTCGAGCTTGTCGCTGACGCCGGTGAGGGGGTCCGCAATGCCGCTCGCCGAGTCGATGACCTGCGGTTCGAGGCCCAGGTTCCGGCCGATGAGTCCTGGACGCCCTAGGCTGAGCACGCAGCATTTCGACCTTAGTTCGTTTCGTAACGACTCTCGGCGAGGGGAAAGATGACGTCCTTGCTCGAGGGGGCCAAGAAGTTGGTCACCCGGAGCCCTGGCATCGGCGCACGCGTGGAGGGTCTCGACGCGGCGGCGACGGCTGCTCAAGGACGCCTCGACGCGGCTGTGGTCGGCGACGCGCAGCGGGTGGTCGAGCGCGCAACCTCGCGCCTCAAGCTCTCCTCCGAGCACACCGTGGTTGCCATCGCGGGAGCTACCGGATCCGGCAAGTCTTCGACCTATAACCGCCTCACCGGGCTCGAGCTGTCAGCGGTCGGCGTACGCCGTCCGACGACGTCGTGGGCCTCGGCGTGCGTGTGGGGGAGCGAAGGGGCCGAAGAGCTCTTGGAGTGGCTCGGGATCCCGCCGCGCTATCAGACGACCCGCGACTCGATGCTCAGCACGGGCCGTGAGGATGACTCCCTCCACGGTGTGGTGCTGCTCGATCTGCCCGACCACGACTCCACCGAGGTGTCTCACCATCTCGAAGTGGACCGGCTGGTCGCGCTGGCCGACCTGCTGATCTGGGTGCTGGACCCCCAAAAGTATGCCGACGCCGCGATCCACCACCGCTACCTCGAGCCGCTGTCGACGCACCAAGATGTCACGATCGTGGTCCTCAACCAGTTGGACAGCGTGCCCGAAGGCCGACGCGAGGCGATGCTCGACGACGTACGACGCCTGCTGCGCGAAGACGGTATGCCGGGGGTGCCGGTCTATGGGATCAGCGCCCGGGAGGGCTGGGGAGTCGACGAACTCCGGGCCGCGATCGCTCGCCGCGTGGCGGCGAAGAAGGCAACCAAGGAGCGCCTAGCTGCCGACATCAAGGCGGTGGCCGCGCGCTTGGCAGAGGTCTCCGGCACGGCCAAGGCCGGGGACTTCTCCCGGTCGCGGCAAGACGAGTTGGAGAGCGCCTTCGCCGACGCGGCCGGGGTGCCTACCGTGGTGGCCGCGGTGGAGAAATCGACCCGCATCCGAGCCAATCGTGCGACCGGCTGGCCGGTCACCGCCTGGATCAGTCGGCTGCGCCCCGACCCGCTCAAGCGGCTGCACCTCGACCTGGGGGCCGCCGGCAAGGAACTCACCGGAGCAGGCCGCACCTCGATCCCCGAGCCCACACAGGTGCAACGGGCGCGGGTAGACGGCGCGGTGCGTGAGCTGGCCGAGGAGGTCACCGCCGATCTCACTCAACCGTGGGCGACTGCGGTCCGCCGGGCTTCGGTGTCGCGGCTGCCTGACTTTGGCGACCAGCTCGATCGGGCGATGGCCACCACCGACCTAGGCGTGGCCCGCATCCCGATCTGGGCGGGCTTGGTCCGCGTGCTGCAGTGGTTGCTGATCCTGGCTGCCGTCGGAGGTGGGGTCTGGCTGGCCGCGTTGGCGGTGATGGGCTACCTCAAGCTCCCCGAGCCGGTCACTCCGATGGTCCGGGGCCTGCCGCTGCCGACGATCATGCTGC
>JBAQXA010000133.1:0-2225 GCA_049299195.1 Nocardioides sp. | reverse complement strand
GGCTGGTGGGGCTATCGCCGTCGTGATCTGACCTAGGCACACGTCCCCGGCGTGTCGCGCAGCCCGGAGCGCGCTGTTTCGCCCTCCTCGGGTGGGAGGATCGAGCCATGTGGCAGCCTGATCCGGCCTGGACGGCCCTGCCGGGGGGCATGGGACCGTCGACCGTGGGGGTCTGGTCCGCGGTGGAGGGTGGCCGCGAGGTCGTCGTCAAGCGACTGGAGGCGCCCGCTGCCCACGATCCGGCCGAGTTGAGCCACCCCCGACACTTCGCCTACTGGCGCCGGGCCAGTGATGTCGCCCTGAGCGGCATCGTCGTGGATACCCCGGGCCTGCGAGCCGCCGGCCTGGTGCGTGCGGAGGAGGATGCCGAGGGCATCACGCTCGTCCAAGAACTGGTGCGCCCGACCCCCTCCAACGGACTGTTCGTCGCTCGAGCGCTCGGGCGTTTCGGCGGGGTCGCGCTGCCACCTGAGCCTTGGCTGGCCCGCAGCCAACTCCGCGACCGGATCGCGCGCGTCGCCCGCCGGGGCGGCTGGACCACCCTCAGCCGCACGCCGGTCGCCGATCTTGCCCACCGGCTCTGGGAGCGGCGTGAGGTCCTGCTCGCCGAACTGGACGCCCTGCCCCAGGTGAGCCAACACGGCGACCCCGTGCCGGCCAACCTCCCCGGCTGCCTCGGCGATGACCTGGTGGCCATCGACTGGTCGACGCTGGGCAGCGGTGCGGTGGGGGCCGACGTCGGCTACTTCGCGTTGTCGGCGAAGGAGGAGTTCGACACCCTCATCGACGCCTACGTCGACGGGCTGCCGCCCGGGCTCGCCACCGTCGACCAGGCCCGTTCCGGGGCCCAAATCACTGCGGTCTACACGGTCCTCTCCCGGGCGGATTGGGCTCTGGCCAGGATTGCCGGAGGCGAGGGCGCCCTCGCCGGGAAGTTCCGCCACCCGTCAGTCGCGCCCTACCTGCGCGCCATGCAGCGGCAGTTCCCGCAGATCTCAGCCCTGCTCTAAGCAGCGCACGGCCCTTTGGCCCTGAGGTGCGCGCCTCGGCCGTGGCATGGTGGAAGCAGAGCCGACCGCTCCATCGTCCGCGCAGCGGGCGGCGCCACCAACACTTCTTGGCGCGGGCAGGAAGCAGGCGATCATGAAGGCATTGGTCTATCACGGGCCCGGACAGAAGGCTTGGCAGGACGTGCCGGATCCTGAGCTCCAGGAACCCACCGACGCCATCGTCGAAATCGAGTGCACCACCATCTGTGGCACCGACCTGCACATCCTCAAGGGCGATGTCCCGGCCGTGGTCCCCGGGCGCATCCTGGGGCACGAAGGTGTCGGCGTGGTCACTCAGGTGGGTTCGGCGTGCACCCAGGTGAAGGTCGGCGATCGGGTCATCATCTCGTGCATCAGCAAGTGCATGCAGTGTGACTTCTGCCGCTCCGGCTTGACCTCGCACTGCCAGACTCTCGGCGGCATCGGCTGGGTCTTCGGCCACCTCATCGATGGGACCCAGGCGGAGTACGTGCGGGTGCCCTTCGCGGACAACGGCCTGATCCCGCTGCCCGAGGGGGTCACCGCCGAGCAGGGCAGCATGCTCAGCGACATCCTGCCCACCGGCTACGAGATCGGCGTGCAGTACGGCGCGGTCAAGCCCGGCGACGAAGTTGCGGTGATCGGTGTCGGCCCCGTGGGGCTGGCGGCGGTGATGACCGCAGCGGCCTCAGGCGCGGGCCGAGTGATCGCGGTCGATGGCAACAAGTTCCGCCTCGGGGAGTCGCTGGAGTTCGGCGCCACCGAGACGATCGAAGTTGACGGCACGAGCGATCCTGCGGAGGAGCTCAAGCGGCGCAGCCGCGACGGGCTGGGTGTCGATGTCGCCATCGAGGCGGTCGGTGTCCCGGAGACCTTCCTGACCGCCCTCAACGCGATCCGTCCAGGCGGCCGGGTGGCCAATGTGGGGGTCCATGGCGTGCCGGTGAGTTTCCCGATCGAGCGCGACTGGATCAACAACATCACCATCACGACCGGGCTGGTCAACGCGACCACCACTGAGGATCTGCTGGACCGGTTGCAGAGCGGTGAGATCGCTCCGGAGAAGTTCATCACCCACCGGTTCACCCTCGATGAGATGGAGCTCGCCTACGACACCTTCGGGCGGGCAGCCGACGAGCACGCGATCAAGGTGATCATCGCCAAGTCCGCGTGAGTGTCTGCGGGACCCACCGACAC
>JBAQXA010000132.1:0-26545 GCA_049299195.1 Nocardioides sp. | reverse complement strand
GAGCCGGAAGAAGCAGAACTGGCCAATCTTCATGCCGGGGTAGAGCTTGATCGGCAGCGTCGCGACATTGGCGAGCTCGAGGGTGACGTGGCCGGAGAACCCGGGGTCGACGAAGCCGGCGGTCGCGTGGGTGAGCAGGCCGAGCCGGCCGAGGGAGGACTTGCCCTCCACCCGCGCGGCGATGTCGTCGGGCAGGCTCACGACCTCATAGGTCGAGCCGAGCACGAACTCGCCGGGGTGGAGGATGAACGGCTCCGCGCCCTCCGGCTCCACCACCCGCGTCAGGTCGTCCTGCTCAGAAGCCGGATCGATGTGGGGATAGCGATGGTTTTCAAAGACCCGGAAGTAGCGATCCAGGCGCACGTCGATCGACGACGGCTGCAACATCGCGGGCTCCCAGGGCTCCATCACGATGCGTTCGTTGCCGATCTCGGCCAGGATGTCGCGGTCGCTCAGCAGCACAGGCGACAACTTACCGGCCCGTGCTGCTCCGGTCGCTGCGGACCGGCGCTGCTGACCGGGGCTGCGAACCGGCAGATGCGGGAGCGTCCGTTAGTCCGAGAGGCCGAAGCGTGCGTGCACGGCGCGCAGCGGTCGAGGGGCCCACCAGTTCCAGTCGCCCAGGAGTCGCATCAGCGCCGGCACCAACAGCCCGCGAATGACGGTCGCGTCGAGCAGGATCGCGAAGGCAACGCCCAGTCCGAGCTGCTTGATGCTGGTCACGCCGCTGCTGACGAAGGCCGCGAAGACGACCGCGAGAAGCAGTGCGGCGGCCGTGATGATCCGGCCCGAATGCTGCAGGCCGAGGGCCACGGACTCGGTGTTGTCGTGCCCGGCATCGTGCTCCTCCTTGATGCGGGAGAGCAGGAACACCTCATAGTCCATCGACAACGCGAAGGTGACGATGGCGACCAGGATGGCCATGGAGGTGTCGATGCCTCCGGTGACCGTGAAGTCGCCGACCAGCCAGCCGAGGTGTCCCTCCTGGAAGACCAGGACGAGCAGGCCCATCATCGCCGCCAGCGACAGCGCGTTGAGGGCCACCGCCTTGATGGGCAGCAAGACCGAACCGGTGTAGAGGAACATGATGATCAACGTGGCCACCGAGACCCACGCGAGCGCCCACTTGCCCTGGGTGAGAAGCGCCGCCTGAGCGTCGGTAAACGAGGCGGCCGTGCCGCCGACCAGCACCTCATCGAAGCCCTGGTCGAGCGCGCGGATGGCGTCGATCTGGTCGCGCGCGGAGCTGCTCAGGGCGGGCAGGTCACTGATCACCGACAACCGCGCGTCGGATCCGCTCGTGAACGTGCCGGCTTGCGGGTTGTCGGCCACGCGTGACCCAGCGGCATACACCCCGGTGGGGGCCTCGACGCGGACGATGTCGTCCATGCCCGACAGGGCGGTGGCGTAGGCCGCGATGTCGTCGACGGCGTCGGCCGCTTCGGGCAGTACGACGCTGATCGGGGTGGACTCCTGCCCACTGAACTCATCGGCCAACGTCGCGGTCGCGGCCGCTGCGGGGTCGTCGGCGGGGAGCACCCGGGCATCGGTCTGGGTGAACTCAACACTGAGGAACGGTGCGGCGAGCGCCCCCAAGGCGACCGTGGTCGTCACGAGCACGGGCACGGGATAGCGCATCACAAACCTCGCCACCCGCGACCACACGCCGGTGTCCTTGGGGGCGAGGTCTCCGCGGCGGACCTTCAGCTTGTCGACGCGGTGGCCCAGGACCGCGAGGAGGGCCGGGAGCGCGGTGATCGAGGCCAGCACGGCGAGCAGCGTCACCGCGATGCCGGCATACCCGAACGACTTGAGGAAGTAGAGGGGGAAGAGCAGCAGCGAGGCGAGGACGACTGCCACGGTCAGCCCCGAGACGGCCACGGTGCGACCGGCGGTGGCGACGGTGCGTGCGACGGCCTCCGCGGGCTCGACTCCGTGGGCGAGCTCCTCGCGGAAGCGGTTGACGATCAGCAGGGCGTAATCGATACCGAGGCCGAGACCCAGGCCGGTGATGAGGTTGATCGCGAAGATGGACACGTCGGTTCGCAGGGCAATCGACCACAGCACCGCGAGGCTGCCGAGGATGCCGCCCGCCGCCACAGAGAAGGGCAGCATCGCGGAGACGACGCTGCCGAAGACGATGATGAGGAGCAGGATGGTCAGCGGGATGGCGATCGACTCGGCCTTCTTGAGGTCCGTCTCGACATGCCGGGTGACCGCCTCGCTCACGGCGCCAAAGCCGCCGACCTGGACAGTGAGAGGCCCCTGGTCACCCTCGAACTCCTCCCGCACGTCGCGCGCCAGCTCCATCTGCTCCTCGGGGGAGGTCTTGTCGGCATAGACCAGCAGTTGTCCGATCGAGCCGTCCTTGCTCGCGAGCTGGTCGGGCTTGCCGGCGCTCCAGTAGCTCGCGGCCGCGGTCACGGCGTCGAGCTTCACGAGCTCGGCCTCGAGGGTCAGCGCGGCCTGCTCCGCGGCGGGGTCGGTGACACCGTTTTCGGTTTCAAGGGTGAGGACCAACGCGGGGGAGGACAGGTTGAACTCGTCCTCAATGAACTGCCGGGCCGCCTCGGAGTCGCTGGTGGGGTCGTCATAGCCGGCTGCTTGCAGCTCGGGGAAGACCTGCCCGCCGAGGTAGCCGGCGAGGCCGAGGAACAAGACGAAGGCCGCGATGATCGTGCGTGGGCGGCGCGCCACGAACCGGCCGAGCAGCAGAAACCGACCGTGTTCGACGTGCTTTCCCGAGTGGGTCGCGGCATGCGAGCCCGGCCTGCCGTCGATCTGAACGCTGTTCATATGGCTCAGGATGGACGCGCGATCTGAACAATGTCAAGTTTTCGGCGTAGAATGGCGATCATGGTCCCGACTACCAGGACAACGGGCGAGGCCCGGCGCGTGGCCTATCACCACGGCGACCTGGCCCCCGCGTTGGTTGCGCAGGCACTGCACATGGTGCGCGCCAACGGTGCCGAGTCCTTGTCGCTGCGCCAGGTTGCGCAGGCGGTCGGGGTCTCGCCGAGCGCGGCCTACGCCCACTTCGCCGACAAGGTCGCGCTGTTGCGTGCGGTAGCCGTGGAGGGCGAGCGCGCACTCGATGCCGCCCTGTCGGCCGCAGTCGAATCGGTCCCGGGCGATGACGACCTCGCCGCGTTGACGCGGTTCCTCCACACCGGTGAGGCCTACATCGCGTGGGCGACCAGCGAGCCGCACCTGTTCCGGCATACCTTCGGGCCCTACTGCCACTACATCAGTGAGCACCCGCTGACGATGGCGGACTTCCACCAGATGAAGGGCGAATCGCTCGCCCTGGGGCTGGTGCAGCTCGGGATCGCCGATCTCAAGCGGCGCGGGCTGCTGCGCGCGGACGAGACCGAAGGTCTCGAACTGCTGTTGTGGACCTCCGTGCATGGGTTCGCCTCCCTCGCCCTCGACGGCCACCTGCCCGCCCAGGCTGCCTCCGAACTCTTCTCCGCGATCTTGAGGAGCATCTGCAACGAGCGGGCGCACGCGCTGGTCGGCGAACTCGCCTCCCCGCTGGCCGACTGAGCCACCCGACCGCCTAGCCGTGCGCCACTTGAGCCGCGGGCGGTCACTCAGCCCAGCAGCCAGGCCGCGAGCGTGATGGCCGGCACCGAGCCGATGGTGGTGACCAGGATGGTGTCGCGGGCGAGCACCGTCGCGCGGTCGTAATGGGTGGCCAGGATGAAGATGTTCTGAGCCGTCGGCAGTGCCGCGATCACCACGACCGCGAAGAGCAGGTGCCCCTCGAGCCCGAGCAGCCGGCCCGCCGCATAGGCCAGCCCCGGATGGATGACCAGCTTGATCGTGGCCGCCCAGACGAGCTCGCGGCGACCCGATGAGGCGACGCCCGGCCCGAGCCGCAGCGCCACGCCGTAGGCCATCAGGATCGCAGGGATCGCCAATCCGCTGAGCACCCTGATGGGGCTCTCCACGAGCTCGGGCAGGCGCCAATCGGTGACCGCGAGGATCAGCCCCAGCAGCGTTCCGACGGTCAGCGGATTGGTCAGCGCCGAGCCGAGGCTGCGACCGATCGACGGCCTGAGACCGGCCGCTTGCGCGTCCAGGATCGCCAAGCCCAGCGGCTGGAACACCAGCAACTGCAACAGCAAGACCGGTGCCACCAGGGCCGCGTCGCCGAGGACATAGGTCGCAAGCGGTATGCCGAGGTTTGCGCTATTGACGTAGCCCGCCGTGAAGCCGCCGATCACCACCGACCCGGCATCGTGGCGCCACAGCAGCCGTGCCGGAGCGGCATACAACACCATCGCGGCAAGAGCGGCTGCGGCCGTGGCGGCGAGGGGGAGTTTGAACAACACCGCCGGATCGGACTCCGCGATCGTGAGCATGAGCAGCGCCGGGCTGGCGACGTAGAAGGCTGTCGTTGCCAACAGGCGTCCCGCTGCCAGATCGACCACACCCAGGTGGGCCAGCAGCGCGCCCACCGCGATCAGGGCGCCGATCGTGACGAACCCGGTCAGCACTCCCTCCACGCCGCGAACTCTCCCACGTCTGGGTGGGCTCAGCGGTCGAGGGTGTGGGTGCTGGACCCTGGCTTCGGTTAGCGCTGGGCTCGGCACAGAGCGCGCTCAGCATCGCCTGTGAAAGGTGACCTTGCCGTCCGGTTGTCGGGAGTGGGAGTAACCGGGATCGTGGATGCGACGGTGGTGCCAACCGCACAGCGGGATGGCATCGGCGAGATCGGTGCGCCCGCCTTTGCTCCAGGGTTGTCGGTGGTGGAGTTCGGTCCAGGCAAAGGGGCGGTCGCAGTCTTGGGCAGCACAGGTGGTGTGGTGAGTGGCGAGTGCCGTGCGTTGGGCTTCGGTGAAGAACCGCTGGGTCCGACCCAGATCCAAGGGCAGTGAGGCCCCGGCGAGGATGGCCGGCAGGACGCCGGCCCCACAGGCCAGTCGGCGGGCGTCCCCAGGAGACAGTTCGGCTCCGGTGTCCAGGCCAGCTGACGCCAGGTCGGCGATGAGCTGGCGGTGTTGCAGGGTGACGACGACCGTGGCGGCCACCTTGCCGTGTAGCCGGTCGGTGGGCAGGTGTTCGAGCAGCTCCACGAAGGCGAGCCCGTGGGCGTGCGCGTGATCGGGCACCTCGCCCTCAGCCGCCCGCATCGTGGCGCGCTGACGTCGGGGCGAGGTCATCTGTTGGAGGACCTTGCGGAGAATGCTGCCGGCCAGGGTCGGCACGGTGAAGTGCCCCGACGTGGTGCCATCAGAGTTGTCGTGGAGGACCAGCCGCGTGCGGGCGAGGGCGCGTTGCTCCTCGTCGCGGAGCTGCTCGGCGTGGTGCTGTTCGGCCTCCTCGCGGGAGGCGATGTCGTGCAGCACTCGGCGGGCCCGCCGTCGCAAGGCGGGCGGGTCCAACTGCCCGGCCAGTCCGACGAGTTTGGCTTCCACCTGGTCCCGCTGGTGGGCGGTGAGGCGGTCCGGAAGCCGTCGCGTTGTCTGGGCGATGACGCTGGCGTGCTCGACCGACAACCCGCCTGAGTCAATGGCGGCAGTGGTTGCGGGTAGGGATGCCAGATCCTGGGCCAGGGCGACCTGACCGGCGGCTGCCGGCCCGGCCGTGTGGGTGTGCTTGGCCAGCCAGGCGCCGGTGTCGACCAGGCCGGTCTGGGCGGAGACGTCGGCGGTGTCGGCGGCGGCCAGGACACGGAGCTTGAGGGCTTGGAGTCGTCGGATCGCGCGCTCGGTCTCGCCGATCAGCCGGGCGTAGCCCCCGGCTGCGGGGGCCGCATCGTGGCCCGGGTGTGAGTCAAGCAGCGCATGGATCCGGCGGATCAACGTCGCGACCGGCGCGGGCTCAGGCGGTTGCCCAGCGATCGGTGCCAGGCGAACGGGAGCGTGCTCGATGACGGCGGTCATGAGGCCCCCTCCCGGGTCGGTGGATTGGTTCGTTGCACTGAACCTACGGCTCACCACCGACATCGCTGACCGACTCCGCAGCACCTGTGGAGAAACCCTCGCCGAGCGGCCCTGTGGACAAAATGTGGGCCGCCGCCGGCCACTCCGGCCCCCGCTCGGACCAGGTCACCCCGCGGTTGCGGCACAGACAGAACGGGTGCCCGACCGGGTCGGCATACACCCTGAAGCCGTAGCCATCGGTCCCGATGCAATCGCGCAGCCGCCTCGCGCCCAGGGCGAGGGCCCGACACTCCTCGGCCTCGATGTCGTCGACTTCGAAGTCGAGATGGAACTGCTTGGGGTGCGCCTCGTCGGGCCACTGCGGTGGGCGGAAGTCGTCGACCCGGATGAAGGCAAGTTCGACCGCGCCCAGATCGATGCCCGCCCAGAAGTCGTCACTGCCCTCCTTGACCGGCAATCCGGTCAGCGCCCCATAGAACCCCGCCAGCTCCAGCGTGCCCGGGCAATCGATGATGAAGTCGGTCAGTCGCAGCACTCCGCGATCGTTTCACGGCGACGACAGGCGTCGATGAAGCCGTCGAAGAGCCGCAGCCGATCACCCTCGGGCCCGTCGTCGTCCTCGGGGTGCCACTGGACGCCGACGACCCAGCGGGTGGGGTCTTCGATGCCTTCGACGATCCCGTCGAGTGCGAGCGCGCAGACCTCTAGGCCCGCACCGACGCGGTCGACGGCCTGGTGGTGCCCCGAGCGGCCGACGACCTCACCGACGCCGTGCAGCAGCCCGCGCAGGCGCGAACCCTCGTGGATCAGGATGCGCTCGTTGAGAAACATGTCCTCGTCGTGTCCGCCGCGGTGCAGACCGAAGTCGTCGATGTCGGGGATGATCGTGCCGCCGTAGGCGACGTTGAGGAGTTGCGCACCCCGACAGATCCCCAGCACCGGCCGCTCCGCTGAGAGCGCCGCGGCGATGGCAGCGAGGCCGTCGTCATCAGCCCGCTGGTCGACACCGTAGGAGTTCGGCACATCCTGGTGCGCCTCGCCATAACTGCGCGGGTCGAGGTCACCACCACCCAGGAGCAGCAAGCCGTCACAGTCGGCCACCGCGCCTGGATCAGGCAGTGCCTGACTCGTATCGAACAGCGTGTATGACGCTCCGAGCACATGCAGCGACTCGACCGCCACGCGGGTGAACCGGCGGACCAACTCCGCGACCGGCTCACTCAACCCCGGGAAGTTGAGCGACACGAGCACCGCAATGTGCGCCCTCGGCGACGCTGGCGGCGGGACCCGCGGGGCGACCTCGTCGAGCGTCACCACGGCAGCGGAGGTCAGAACGGGTACTCCAACGTCGGCAGCCACTGCTCCCAGGCGGCCCTGAGCCGCCCGTCGGCGGTGACCCGCTGGAGTGCCCCGTCGAGCTCGGCCACGACCTCGGGGCGTCCCTTCGGCACCGACAGCCCCCACCGGTTGCCCGTCTGCACGACGAACGCCAACTCATAGTCGGGGTGGGTCGCCCCAAGCGGAACAAACACGACGTCGTCGTCGACCACCGCGTCCACCTCACCTGCGAGCAGGGCGGCCAGCATGTCGGCATACACATCGTCCGAGCCGGCGCCGAACGGCACACAGATTGCCCCGGTGAAGGTCTCGGCGAGCGTCATGTTGGTCGAGTTTTCGATCGCTGCGACGCGGCGGCCCACGAGGTCGACCGCCGACGCGATCGGATCGCCCCGTCGGATCAACACCCCCTCGTGGAAGATCGCATAGGGCCGGGTGAAGTCGGAGACCTCCTGGCGAGCGGCCGTGATGCCCTGACCGCACAACACCGCGTCGGCTTCCCCGCGCTGGGTGGAGGGCACCATGTCGACCCACGGCACCCGGACCCACTCCAAGGGCCGGCCCAGCTCTGCGGCAATGAGCGCCGCGACGGCCGGTTCGTAGCCCTGGCGGCCCTCCTCGGGCGTCCAGAGCGAGAACAACGGCGGAGCTTCCGAATCGAGGCAGGCCAGCCGCAACGGCCGCCCCTCAGTGCCGGCGCTCACGGGGTGTCATCCCAATACATCGACTTCTCCCAATCGGTGACGTAGCCGCAGAAGCGGGCCCACTCATCGCTCTTGTAGTCGATGAGCAACTGCGAGAGCTCGCCGCCGAACGCCGCCTTGATGACGTCGTCGCCGGCAAACGCGGAGATGGCCTCGCCCAGGGTCAGCGGCAGCTTGCCGAAGAGTTCCGGCAGGTCCGAATCATAGGACGAGCCAGCGGTCGGCTCGCCCGGATCGATCGCGTTGTCGATCCCGTCGAGGATCGAGGCGAGCAGGATCGTGTGCGACAGATAGGGGTTGACCGCAGCGTCGGGGAGCTTGTACTCCAACCGACCCACCGTCGAGAGCCGCACCGTGCATGTCTTGTTGTCCAGGCCCCAGTTGATCCGCGAGGGCGCGAACTGCCCGGCATCCCAATAGCGCTTGTAGGAGTTGACCGTCGACCCCATCACCAACATGGCCGCCGCCGAGTGGGCCAGCACACCGCCCAGGGCGTGCTTGCCGATGTCGGTGAGGTGGAGGTCGGATCGTCCCGGCTCGGCGAGGACGTTGACGTTGTCGGCATTCCACAAGGAGAAGTTGTGGTGGCAGCCGTTGCCCATCATCCCGGTCGCGGGCTTGGGCATGAACGACGCCTCGATGCCGAGTTCGCGGGCGACCTGCTTGCAGATCTGGCGGTAGGTGACGAGCCGGTCGGCGGTCAGGTCGGCATGGTCAAACATCCAGTTCAGCTCGAACTGGCCCTCATCTTCATAGTCGCCTTCGACCATGTCGAGCCCGAGGGCCTTCGCGTAGGTGATCACCTTCTGATAGATCGGCCGACCCCGCTCGAGGTGCTCAATGTGATAGGCCGGGCTCGAGTCGGGGCGGAAGGTCGCCTCCAACCCGGGGCCGCGCCAGGTCATTTCCGGCTCGGTGCCGGTGCGCATCTCCAGGCCGGTGCGTGCGGTGAAGTCGGCGTGGGTGCGCTTGAGGAGGCCGCGCGAGTCGCACGCGTACGCCGCTCCCGCACCCTCGGCCAAGTGGTCCGGCTCGTAGAGCCGACAGAAGACGCGCGCGACGCTGGTGTCCCAGGGGAGCACCGCGAAGGTGTCCAGGTCGGGTAGCGAGGTGTATTCGGCGGCGTTGACGCCACCGCCGAGCAGCACGCCTTCGCGGGTGGATTGCAGGTTGGCGGCCGCGGTGCGGTGCTGCTGGATGCCCTTGCTCGCAACCCGCTCAAGGTGATTGGCGGGCATCACCTTGCCGACCACGCGGCCGGTGACGGTGACGCCTTGGTAATAGATGTAGCCGACGTTGTGCTTCTTGATCTTCTTGACCGCGTCTTTGAGCAGATCGCTCGAGGCATTCTCCTCGCGATGCTGGTCGAGGGGTGACGTGCTCATTGATCTCCTCCGGGTTGGGGGTCGGGCACGAGGGCGAGCAGCTCCTCGCGCATGCCACGTTGGCGGGCAGGTGGCAGGTTGATTGCGATGGAGCCGACAACCCGGCCATCGCGCAGATAACTGGCCAGGACGCCGTCGAGCAGCGCGCCGGGATCGCCTTCGGTGAACCGGACCTCGTCGGCGAGGGCCGGCGAGCCGAAACTCTGGAACCGCAGCGCACCCTGGTCGCTCCAGAAGGACGGAATCGGCGCGAAGGTCGTGGGATCGAGCGCGTCGCCGCGCAGCCGGGCGGTGAGGGTGGCGGCGGCGCGCTTGGCTGTGTCGGTCGGGATCGACCAGTGCTCAACCCGGCGCGGGATGTCGTCAAAAAGGGGGTTGGGGAAGCGCGCCACATCGCCGACGGCCACGACCCCCGGCGCCGCCTCCAGGTGGTTGTCGACGAGCACGCCATCGGAGAGGTCGAGGCCTTCGTTGCCGGCGAGCCACTCGCTGTTGCAGGCCGAGCCGACCGACTCGATCACCAGCTCCGCGGGCAGATGCGTGCCGTCGCTCAGCTCCACTCCGGTCACCCGCTCGTCGCCGGTGAACCCGGCGACACCCGGGCCGATCACGAAGTCGATCCCGGCACTCTCGTGATGCCGTTGCACGCCTGCGGCGAGTTCGGCGCCGAGGACTCTGTTCATGGGAGCGCCGGTGGGCTCCACGACCGTCACCCGGTGCCCCAGCGCGGCGAGCGTGCAGGCCGTTTCGCAGCCGATGAAGCCCGCGCCGATCACGACGATGCGACCGGCCGTGACTTGAGTCAGCGCACCCTTGAGCTCGAGACAGTCGGCGAGCGAGCGGAGTACGTGCCGACCGGCCGTAGGGCCGGGCAAGGTGAGCCGCCGGGGCCGCAAACCGGTGGCCACTACTAAACCGTCGAAGCCGACCTGATCGGCACCTGCGAGCTCCAGGGTGCGGGCAGCGAGGTTTGCCCCCGTGACTTCCACTCCGAGGCGGAAGTCGACGTCCGCGGTGCTGGCCCGGCGCCGAAACGTGAGCCGGCCGAGCATCGCCTCGGCGTCGGTCAGCTCGGGGTCTGCCAGCACGTCCTTGGAGAGCGGCGGCCGGTTGTACGGAGGGTGGTCCTCGGCGCCGAACACGGTGATCGAACCCGTGTGCCCGGCCGCACGCAACTGCTCGGCGGCACGCAGCCCGGCCAGGCTGGCGCCGACCACGACAACGGTCGGGGCACCGGTCGCGGCAGTCACCGGCGAACCTGACGGTCGAGGAGCGGAGTGGGCATGAGCGGGGTCTCAGTCCTCGATGACGATGGCTTGCACCGGACACACATCGGCCGCTTCTTCGCAGTAGTCGCGCTGCTCGGCCGACGGGTTGGCGTCGTACTCCAACTTGCCGTCGTCGTTGATCTGGAAGACCTCCGGGGCGGCGATGGCGCACTGGCCGTGGTCTTGGCACAGCGTCATGTCGACGATGACCTTCATGGTGACTCCTTTTCGACTGGGTGTCGCTCGACGTTGATGGTGGCGATGTGCAGGGATTGAGCCGCAGCTGTGGGTGCAGGAGCCGCGGCCGGTTGATCTCAGCCCGGGGTGAAGGCGATCGGCAGCCGCATCGGGCCGGTGTTGCCCGAGTCGGGCAACCAGGTCGCGCCGTCGAGGATCCGCGGATCGCGCAGCCGCTGGGCGAGCAGGGGCAGCGCCTCGCTCATGTCGGAGCGGGCGACGAAGTGGCCGAGGCAATGATGGGCGCCGCCTCCGAAGCCGAAGTGCGGCTTGCGCTCGGTTGAGGTGATGTCGAAGCCGTCGGGGAAGACCCGCGGATCGGTGCCGGCCGACTCGCTGTAGAGGTGCACGGTCGTGCCGGCCACGAGGTCGACTCCCTCGAAGGTGAAGTCCTCCAAGACCTCGCGCGTCACCCAGCGCACCGTCGGATTGACCCGCATGACCTCTTCGACGGCCGCCTTGCCCAGCTCCGGTCGCTCGGCCAACAGGCGCCACTGGTCGGGATGCTGCACAAAGGTCTGCAGCGCCAGGCCGAGCTGGTTGCGGGTGGTGTCGAAGCCGCCGAAGATCAACAACACCATGCCGTCGCGGAGCTCTTGTTCGCTCAGCCGCCCGTCTTCGTCGCGCGAGGCGTTGACGAGCGCGGTGACGAAGTCCTCGCGCGGGTTGGCCTGACGGTCCGCGATCAACTCGTCGGCGAAGTCGTAGAGCCGCTGGAGTGAGGCCTCGATCTGCGGCAGTTCGTGTTGGATGGACACGCTGAGCGCGAGCCCGACCGTGCTGGACTCCTTCGCGATGATCGGCCACTCCTCCTCGGGCAGACCGAGCATGATCGCGATGACGCGAGCGGCATACGGCTCAGCGAACTCGCTGACGAACTCGCAGCTGCCGGGGGAGCTGAAGTCATCGATCAGCTCGCCGGCCAACGCCTGGAACCGGGGCACGAGCCCGCCGATGAGCTTGGGGGAGAAGGCGGGGTTCATCAGCCGACGGAGCCGGTGGTGCTCGGGGCCTTCCTTGTTGAGCAGCCAGCTGGCCCACCAGCGGGCGAACGGCCCTTCGGTGATGCCGTTGTGCGCGGGCCAAGCCACGCTGCCCTGGCGCAACTTGGGGCTCTTGATGAGCCGACTCATCTCGTCATAGCGCAAGACCGCGATGCCGTAGTTGGTCGTGGCGTACCAACTCTCTTCGCGCGCCCGATGGACCTCAGCGGAAGTGATCGAGAAGTCCGGCGCGGCGACGTCCAGTGCTGGCACTGCCGCCATCGTGGTCATGGTGTCCTCCTCGGTAGGTGAGGAGATCAATACACCAGAACTAGAGGTTTTGTGTCAAGAGTCTTGCGGGAGAGTGAGGACCTGCCAGCCGGCTCCGTGGGGCACCGGGGTGGTTGCGGGCAGCTCGCCACCCTCGGCCAGGCGCGATCCGACCACCCAGTCTGGGTGGGTTGCCGCCACCACGCGGCGCTCTGCCGTCAGCACCGCCCCCGCCACCGGACAATCGAGCAGCACGTCGAGGAGCCGCGGCTCGAGGGCGGCCATCTCCACGTCGCCGCCGGCAACACCCAAGAAGACTCCGCCGCGGACTACCGGGACGCTCACGGTGACGACATAGAGCCCGGCGCCCGTGTAGTCGACATACGGGCCAAAAGCACTGCGCGGCGCCCCGCCCTGCGCGGATTGGAACCACTCCATCTGGAGGTAGTCGTAGACGTCGATGCTCTCGGGATCGAAGTTGAGGTGTAGCCGGGCGAGGTGATCGTCGGAGCGCTGCCACCAGTAGAGGAAGCGGCGCTGGCCGGCCACGAGCGCGGGAGCAGCCACGAAGCCGAGGCCGACGAGCTCGGGGACAGAGGTCAGGTGCGGCGTGATCGTCTTGTCGAGAGAGGCGAAGACGCGCTCCGGGACGGCAGCCGTTGGGCCCGTGCCCGCCCACTCCGGGAGCAGCACGACGGTCTGGGCCGCCAGGTCTTCGAGCGCGGCGAAGCTTGGCTCGAGGACGACGCGGACCGCCGCGGCGAGGGCGGCTCCCGGCTGGGGTGCGCGGTCGTTCATGAGCGAGCCTCCCGGAGGAGTTGCAGGTGGACGGCGAGTAGCCGGCGAAGGTTGCGCTCGACGTGCAGTTCCGCGAGGTTACGCGCCATGTCGGCCTCGCCGGACACGATGGCGGCCGCAATGCTGTGGTGGTCGGCGACAAGGGCCGAGACATCTACCGGCGGGCCGATCGGCAGCCAGGTGAGGCCGGAGATCTCGGCCTGGATCGCGACCTCCTGCCGGGTGAGCCGCTCGGATTGCGAAGCGATCGCGACCTCGATGTGAAACCTGGTGTCTGCCCGGATTCGGTCGCCGAGACTCGTGGCCGCGCCGAGTTGTTCGGTGAAGCCGAACAGGCGCCGGACATTGACCGCCGCGGCCCGCTGCGCCGCCAGCCGCGCGGCCTGCCCCGCGATCGCCGCGTGTTCGTCGGCCAGATCGCGCAGTTGTGAAGGAGCCAGCGAGATCAGCACACCGCGCAGGTAGTCGACCGGTGGGCCGGCCGGGCGGCATACGAACGAACCGCCCGTGCGGCCGCGCCGAGTCACGACAAGTCCTCGGTCGCGCAGTTCGCCGAGCGCTTCGCGCACGGTCATGGGCGCCACCCCGAACTGCCGGGCCAAGTCGACCTCGACGGGCAGTTGCTCGCCATCACCCAGCAGGCCCAGGTGGATGGCCTCGGTGATCCGCTGCACCACTTCGTCGGCGCGACCCGATGGGGCCGCGCCCCCAATCAGCGGCGACAGTGACGACACAGCCCGATTCTCCCTTGGTTGCCCGGCGCTTCGGCACCGTACTCATCAATTCTTCCGAGATGGTTGCGCAAATATCCCACAGGATTGTAGTTTTTAGCGGTCACGGGCGGGCCCTGCGCCTCGCCCCCTACCCCTGGGAGCAGGCATGAGCACCAGACACCCGCATGATGCGGCGGGCTACTACGAGTACCACGACCACGACGACGACGCGCACCTCAATGCGCTCGGCTACACCTCAGAGTTCAAGCGGGACATGAGCCCGTGGGCCAACTTCTCGCTCGGGTTCACCTATCTCTCGCCCGTGGTGGGCATCTATTCGCTGTTTGCGTTGATGCTGCCGCTCGCCGGTCCGCCGATGGTGTGGAGCCTGGTGATCGTCGGCGTCGGCCAGCTGCTAGTTGCCCTGGTCTTTAGCGAGATCGTTGCCCAGTACCCCGTGGCGGGCGGTGTCTATCCGTGGGCCCGACGCCTGTGGGGACGCCGTTGGGCGTGGATGACCGGCTGGGTCTATCTGATCGCCCTGCTGACGACGATCGCCTCGGTGACCTATACCGGCGGCTTCTACCTCGCGCCGACCTTCGGCTTCGAGGCCTCGGTGGTCAACGTGATCATTGGCGCGCTGATCTTGCTGGCCATCGCCACGGCCATCAACTTCATGGGCACCAAGGTCTTGGCCCAGGCAGCGATCGTCGGCTTCGTCGCCGAGATCGTGGGCGCCTTGGCCGTCGGCGGCTGGCTCTTGATCGCACACCGTGAGCAGTCGTTCTCGGTCCTGTTTGACAACCTCGGTGCCGGCGAAGGCAACTACTTCTCGGCCTTCGCTGCCGCTTCGCTGATCGGCATCTTCCAGTACTACGGCTTCGAGGCTTGCGGCGACGTCGCCGAGGAAGTGCCGGATCCGGGCCGGTTGATCCCCAAGGCCATGCGTCGCACGATCTACATCGGTGGCGCCGCCGCCACCTTCGTCTGCGTCGCGCTGATCTTGTCGATCACCGACATGGGCGCAGTCTTGGCTGGGGAAGATCCCGATCCGGTGGGCACGCTGATGACCGCTGGCTTCGGCGAGTTCGGTGCTCGCATTGTCTACATCGTGGTGCTCATCTCCTTCGTTTCCTGTGCGATGAGCCTGCAGGCCGCCGCGAGCCGCTTGGCGTACTCCTACGGCCGTGACGACATGATCTTCGGCAGCGGCCTGTTGAAGCGGTTCTCACCGAGCCTGCATGTGCCTCCCTTCGCGCTGCTGCTCGCAGCGGCTGTCCCCGCGTTCATCGTGATCGGCTCCTATGTCTCGACCAATGCTGTGGTGAAGATCATTTCCTTCGCCGCCCTGGGCATCTACATCGCCTTCCAGATGGTCGTGCTGGCCGCGCTGCGGGCCCGGCTCAACGGGTGGGTGCCTTCAGGCAAGTACCAGCTCGGCGCTTGGGGTCTGCCGGTCAACATCGCCGCGCTGGTCTACGGCGTCACCGCCATGATCAACATGTGCTGGCCGCGCACGCCTGACGCCGCCTGGTACGACAACTGGCTCGTGCTGCTGTCGGCAGTAGTGGTGGTCGGTGTCGGCGTGATCTACATGCTGGTCCACCCCGCAGCCGACCGCTCCGACGCGCCGTACGCCGACGCCATCCCGAAGTAGGCCCGCCGCTCGCGCCGTCGTTTCGGTCTAACCCCTAGACCGAGACGACGGTGTGGCGTCGACCGACCGGTTCGTGAAGGCCCAATCGAGCCCATCCTCGCCAAGACAATCCATCGTGGGGTCGCGGTGAAGGCCGAGCTTCAGGGCCACACTTTGGCTCGCACGGTTGTCCGGGCGCACGCGGGCGACGATCGTCGCCGCCGGCATTTGTGCGGTGATCTGGGAAACGGCGGCTCCAGCGGCCTCGGTCGCGTAGCCACACCCCCAAGTTTTGGGCGCGAAACGATAGACCAGATTCAACGCCGGGCGGCTTGCGATCGTCGCGCGTTTCAATCCGGCATACCCGAGGATCCGGTCGGAACCCGGTGCCAGGACGCACCAGTAGCCGAACCCGTGCTCCTTCCAGTGGGCGATCCACCGGGAGACGAGTTCCCCTGCTTCCTGGAGGTCCCCGACCCGGTCGGACGGGTTGTGCTCAACGGTGCGGGGATCCCCCAGAATCGCGAAGATCTCGACGGCGTCGGCCGGTCGAGGGCGCCGGAGCAGGAGCCGCTCGGTCCTGATCTCGTGGGCCACCGCAGCATGCTCCCATGGCCAACCTGGTGAGTTGGGCGCTCAGGGGCCACATCTGTCCGGCGGCATCTAGGCGTGACCGCCCCGGGTCGCCACTGACCGCGGCGCATCATCGTCGCCAGGCGGCATCCGCGGCGTGACCGTCGTGGCGTGTATCCAGCAGCCAGCCAAGCGCTCTTTCTCGACATGGCCTCGAACCGGGGCCGCGTAGAGGGGAACTGCAATGAACACACTCACGATCTCCGTCACCTCGATCGATGGGCAGCCGGTCGCCGACGCCCGCGTGACCTATGCCGACGCGGAGCGCAATCAGCGCCATGCGACGACCGACGAGCGTGGCCGGGCCACGTTTGACGCCGATCCGCAGGCTGCCGCAACAGTCACGGTGCTGGCCGGCGACCTGGCCCCGGACAGCCGGGCTATCGGTGCGCCATACCCGACCCGGCCGGACGGCGTGGAGCAGTTCATCCTCGGCCCGGTCGGCGCCGCCCACTACTACCGCGGGCGCGTCAAGGTGCCCTTCGTGCCTGTGCTGGACGCCGTGGGCATGCGGGTCCCGCCCGACCGGCGCCAACCGACCGGTGCTCCCGACGGCCCCGATGGCCCAGACGAACTGGTCCCCGGGGCCGCGGCGGAGCGCTTCTCTCAGAACGCCATCGCCGTGGTTCGCCCGGTTGAGCTCAGCGGAGCCCAGCCCGACCACGCTGACATCAGCCGGTCCGAGCTGCGCCAGGTCGACGACTACATCCGCGAGCTCAACGGCCGCGACGATGCCGAGGCCGGCCAGGTCGGCGCGCTGGTCGCGCTCACCGACACCGGCGCCAGCTTCCTCACCGACACCGTGGTGGTCTCCCTCGTCGACGACTCCATCGACCCGGTCGACGTGGCTGCGCGCCACGGCCTCGAGATCGTCAAGCGCTTCGGCGCGCTCAAGAACACCTACGTGCTCCGCTACCCCGGCGACGCGACCTACGCGCTCCTCGACGTAGCCAACGCCTTGGCCACCGACCCGAGTGTTCGCTACGCCGAGCCCAATCTGGTCACCACGGTCGAGCTGGACGCGGTGACCCCCAACGACTTCCTCTTCCCGCAGCAGTGGGACTTCGCCCGAGAGGGTATGCCGGACGCCTGGCAGGTGCTGCGCGGCCTCAACAACGCCAACACCTTCGGCAGCCCCGACATCACCGTCGCGGTCGTCGACTCGGGGATCGACCCTGCGCACCCGTCGTTCAGCGGCAACCTCAGCGACGGCACCGCCAAGCTGCGCACGGCCTTTGACTTCGTGGCCAACGTGGCCAACAACACCGCCACCGCCACGAGTACCACGGCCAGCGATCACGGCATCTCGTGCTCCTCGGCCGCGGTCGGGTTCGCCGACAACGGCGAAGGCATGGCGGGCGTGGCCGGCAACTGTCACCTGATCTCGGTCAATCAAGACTGGGGTGCCGCAGAGACCGAATACGCCGAGCTCTACCTGTGGCTGGCCGGCCTCGACGCCGACAACGACGCGGCGTGGTTCCCCGCCCAGCTCGCCGACGGCGCCGACGTCATCTCCAACAGCTTTGGCTTCAGCGTCAACTCACCTATCTCGGCGCTCATGTCCGACACCTTCGACACCGTCACCGACGACGGTCGCGACGGCCGCGGTGTCGTGCTGTGCTTCTCGGCCGGCAACGACAACGTAGATCTCGACACCACCAACCGCCGCCCTTGGAGCATGTACGGCCGCTGTTATGGAGTCGCCGCCGCGACGTTTGCCAACGACGGCACGACGGAGGTCAAGGCGGGCTACAGCAACTTCGGCAGCACCGTCGACTTCTGCGCGTTGAGCAATGACAACGACGGTGCGCACAACCCCAACCAGGCCTTCGGTGCCTTCACCGCGACGCTGATCAACGCCCCCGGCGGCGATGCCATCCCCGGCTCCGCCGTCAATACGACCACCCTGTCGGCAGCCTCCGCCGCCAACGCTTCCTCGGTCACGGTCGCCAGCCTGACCGGCGCCACGGTTGGTGGCTCGGTGCTCATCGGCAACGTCGCCAACGCCACCGCTCGGGGTCGTCGGATCACCGCGATCGACACCACCACGCGCGTGCTGTCCCTGGACATGGCGCTGCCCGCCGCCTTCGCCAACGGAACGGCGGTTGCCTTCGCCCCGCGGCGCTATCGCAGCAACTTCGGCGGTACGTCGTACGCCACCCCGGTCACCGCCGGCGTGGCCGCGCTGATGCTGTCAGCCAACCCGCAGCTGCAGTGGAACGAGGTCGGTGACATCTTGCGCCGCACCGCGGTCAAGATCGACACGGGCAACACCAACGCGACCGGTCGCTGGCGCGACGTCAACGGACTGATCTCGACCGATCCTGGGTATGCCGGTCCGGCGTTCAGCGAGTTCTACGGCGCCGGCCGGATCAACCCGCCCGCCGCCGTGCGCCGAGCGGCCTGGACCATCGACCTGCGCACACCGCGGCTGCAGTTCATCGACATCCCCGAAGGCGAGACGACCTACCGTGCCGTGCGCTGGGACGTGCGCAGTCTGTACGCCTCGACCTTCACGGTCACGGCGAACCCGGGGCCGCGCTTCTCCTTCCCCAATGGGCCGAGCGAGTCGCTGAGCGGCACGGTCGACTATGCCGTCGTGCAGGAGGGTTACCTGTGGGTGGCCTTCACCGGGCGGGCGCCAGGGACGACCAACAACACCAGCCTGACGGTGCGGCATGACCAGACCGGCGAGGAGTGGGTCATCCCGATCAGCGCCAACTCGATCGCACCGAAGAGCTCGTGCGTGATGCTCGTCCTGGACCGGTCCGGCTCGATGAGCGCGCCGTCGGGGGTGGGCTCCAACGACCGGATGCAGGTGCTGCACTACTCGGCCGGAATCCTCGCGGAGGCCGTGCACGAGGGTGACGGGGTCGGCATCGTCGGGTTCGATCACGACTCCTTCGACGTGTTGACCCCACCGGTCGGGCCGCTGCCCGCGCCGAGCCTGTTCGATCCGGTGCGTGACCAGGTGCGCCAGGCCATCTCTACCTACGCCACCAACATCAACGGCTTCACCTCCATCGGCGACGGGCTGGAGCGCGGCCAAGGTCAGCTGGCGGGCGTGACGACCTATGACAACAAGGCGACGGTGGTCTTCACCGATGGCTACGAGACCGCCTCGAAGTGGATCTCCGATGTCGCTGGCTCGATCACCGATCGGACGTACGCCGTCGCGTTGGGTCGCGCGGAGAACATCAAGCCGGCCGCGCTGACGGCCGTAACCAAGGGCACCGGTGGCTACTGCGTGCTCACCGACGACCTCAACAACGACAGCCGCTACAAGCTGGCGAAGTACTTCCTCCAGGTGCTGGCCGGCGTACGCAACGACCAGATCGTGCTCGACCCGCCCGTTGCCGTGCGGCCGGGGCAGGTCGTCGAGGTGCCCTTCCTATTGAGCGAGGCCGACTTCTCCGCCGATGTGGTCTTCATGACGCGCTTCCCCTGGCTGGTCGACATGACGCTCGTGACTCCCGACGGCGACGAGATCGACCCGGCGTTCATGGCGGGGCTGTCGGGTCGCAATGTGCTGCAGGTCGGCAACGATGTCGTCTACTACCGGCTGACTCTGCCGGCGCCGATCGGTGCGGGAGCCCACGCTGGGACGTGGCTCGCGCGGTTCTACCTCGACGAACGCAAGGTCAAGGAAGCCACGGAGGCAAACCCCGAGAAGGGGCCGGTGCTGACCAAGGCCGACGTGCACACGCTGTATGACGAGGGGCTCGCCGGCACGCTGGTCGTCAACTGCTCCTCCAACCTGCGGCTAGCGGCCGACGCGTTCCAGGACTCCTACGAGCCTGGGGCCAAGGCGGTATTGACCGCCTCGCTGATGGAGTACGACGTCCCCGTGATCGGGCGCGCCGAGGTGATCGTCGAGATCACCGAGCCCGGCGGTGGCAGTTATCTCCTGCCGCTCAACGAGGGTGCGGGTGGGGTCTTCGAGGAGGCCTTTGTCACCAACAAGCAGGGGGTTTACACCTGCCTGTACCGCGCGAAGGGCAAGACGTGGCACGGCGCCGAGTTCACCCGCGAGGCGGTGCGCACGATCTCAGTCTGGGAGGGCGGCGACCGCTACGAGCCGGAGGAGGGCCCGGAGCCCTTCGTCGAGGGCGAAGCCCGGCCGCCGCACAAGCCGCCGCGGATTCCGCCCCATCGGCTGCCGCATGCCTGGGAGGTCGTCCTGGCCGACCCACGCTTGGTATCGATGCTGCAGGAGACGCTCGCGCGTGAAGGCTTCAGCCTCAATGACCTTGAGCCCGCGGGCAAGTGAGGTGCCTCGGCTCTTCATTCACCGGCGCAGCGGGAAGCCCAGGGCGACGCCAGCGTCATGCGTGAGAGCCGTTTCGTCATCGGTTCCACTCAATCTCTCTGCTTGATGTGCAAGGGAGCCCAGCGGGGAACCACGATCACGGCCTGGACGATGCGGGTGTACCGGTTGCCCAGGGTGTTGGCGATGACGGGTCGGCAGCGTTTCCTGAGTTTGTACATGTGCCACGACGGCAAGCCGACGACGTCGTCGTAGCCGCCCTTTCCGTGGCCCACATAGCCGCATCGGGTGACCTTGAGGGGGGTGGTCATGTCGCGCACGGAGACCCACGCAAAGCCGACGCGCGTTCCCGCGCGGAGGCGCTTGGGGAGGGTCAGGCGGGAGCCGTAGGGCATCTTCGTCGCATGCCCGTCTGGGAACCAGGAGTTGCTGACCCGCTTGGTGCGGCCGGACGGCTTTGCCCACCCGTCGTCGAATGGTTTGATCGCGCAGCCTGCATTGAACCATGCAGTAGCCGCACCCGAAGGGGTTACCACGCGTCCCTGCACACACATGGTGTGCCCGCGTTTGAGCCTGAAATGGAGCCGGCTGGCGAACGGGGGAACCCATTGCGTCCGCCACGCGGGTGCTTTACCCAGGCTGCTGCCCTCGCGAACCAGGAGTTGGATGCGGTAGCCGGGCGGCACCTGGGTGGTCTTGAGCGTGACGAAGGGATCCGGTCGGAACTTCGGGTAGTTCGAGTAGAAGCCCACGAGATCCCAGGGGTGCTCGAGCGGCCACGATGCTGGCACCTGCGTGTCCACGAACACGAACCACTCGGGGAAGACCGCCACTGCAGAAATGGGAACAGTGGCGGTGAAGTGGCCGACGATGCTGCCGGTGCCAGCCGAGGTCACCGGGTAGATCGGCATGTCGTGATAGTTGCGACCGAAGTAGCTGACCGTGCCCATCGCGCCGTTCGGGTTGAGCCACATGGGTTGGCCTTCGTGCCAATAGGCTGCTCGCTCTGAGCCGCCCCACACGATGCCCACATGCATGCCGCTCCGCAACCCCGGAACCGTAAGCCGAGCGCCCCTCCGCAGGCTCACACCCGTGCCCGCGGGGCTCATTGGCACGGTCTCCGCGTCGCCCGTGGCCGCGTATCCAGTCGCCGGCTTGCCCCGCGTAGTGCAGCGGATCGTCCACGGAAGCTGCGAGGCGCTGGCGTGGAACCGAAGGCAGACCACCTCGCCGGGCGCAATCGACGGCTTCGGCACGATCCAGGTCGCCGTCACATAGGGCTCGAACGGGGACATCTGGAGGGCCCATGCGTCCGATCTGGACACTTCGACATCCAATGGTCCTCCGGTCCCCACATACAGTGCTGCGGTGCTCGTCTGGCTGATGTCGCTCGCCAGGACGCTCCGTGCCGGGTCATTCACCCCATCCGACCCCGTCGCAGGCGGGCCGGCACCGAGCGCGCCAAGGAGCACGGCGGCCGCGAGCAGCGTGCTTGGGAGGCGCTGGAACTTCGCCAAGGCGAGGCGCGGTCTCACCGCAGGGCTGCGCATCACGACACCCGCTGTTCTGCGGCCCACGGGGGGACGACGATGATCGCGTTCACTGTGCGCCTCTTGGGATAGGTCGCGTCGTAGACCAGCACTGGACGACAGGCTTTGCGAGTTCGCTCGGAAACGTAGGACGGCAGGGCCGCGTCGTCCGGGTCGGCGCCCCCAGCCCGGTGCGCGCGGCAATTCCGGAGCTCGGGGTAGAACCCCCAGTCGCCTTCGGTCACCCACGCCGTGCCGACACGAGAATGCTTCAGGACCCGCTTGCGGAGGATCAGCCGTGAGCCCGGCGACATCCGGGTGGCCCGACCGTCGGCGAAGTAGGGGTCGTCCACCCGTTTGGTCCGACCCTTGCGAGTTGCGATGCGGTCATCGAACGGTCGACTGGCGCACATCGTGGGGCGCCAGCTGGTGGGGGTGCCCGCTGGAGTGATGAGGCGCAGGCGAACGCATGCCGTCCATCCCGCACGGAGAGGGACCATGAGGCGGCTCGAGTATCGCGGGATCCGACTGCTTCGCCACGGCGGAGCCTTCTTGAGGCTGCTGCCCACGCGGGTGCTCAGCTCTACTTGGTAACCGATCGGCGCGATCGTGTTGAGGTTGAACCCGTTGTAGCGATCCGGGCGGAGCTGTGGATGGAAGGGCATGGTGTGGTCGGCGCCGCCCTCATAGTCGAGAAGCGAGGTTGCTGCCACCGTGTCGCTGGCGAACGGGAACCACTCGGGGAACACGACGATTTCGCTGATGGGGATTGAGTTCGACTGGCGCTGGCCGGCGATGTGGCCCGTCCCGGAGGTCGACACGGCGTGGACGTGGCCGCGGAAGCCCTGCCCGCCGAACAAGCCGACTCTGGCCACCGCGCCGTCGGGGTTCACCCACACAGACTCTCCGTAGTGCCGCCACGGGCGCGCGCTTGGGTACCCCTCCACCGTGCCGACATGCATTCCGGGCCGCAGGCCTGGCACAGCTATGCGGGCGCCACGAAGGAGACTTACCGCGGAGCGGTAGTAGCTGAGGTCGGCCGACTGGGAGAAGACCCTCGAACCGCCGATGATGCGGTAGCTCCGGTAGGAGCGGCCGCGCGCTGTGCATACCGTCTTCCAGGGATCCTCGCTTCCCTCAGCGCGCATGCGGAGACACACCACCTCACCAGCCGCGATGGTCGGGGTACTCGGCACTGAGGAGTCGACGGGGTACGGCTCGAAGGGCGCCATCTCGGTGGCAAATGCATCGGAGCGGGAGATCTCGATCTCCTTCCAGCCGGGCAAGAAGAAGAAGCTCGCGTAGTCAGCGGTGCTGATGTCGTGGGCCTCAACCCCCGCAACGGGGTCGACCCCACCGGCGGCGTGCGCCGGAGTCAATGACGCGAACAAGAGGGTGCCAGCGGTCAGGCACGCAGCCAGCACCACACCCGAGAGTCGGTTCACACGCGAAATGTACGTCAGTTACTCGCGCCGCGATCGTGGACCGCGGAATCAGTTGACGTTGCCGAGGTAGCGCGGGCAGTCGTGAGCCGGTGTCCTCAACCAGCCCGCCAGAGCCTGTGGCCAGATCGGGTATTCGGTCAACCGCGCCAGGCGGGTTCACGGGGAACTCGTCGGAAGTTGTCACCGGCTCCGTCTCTCTTGTCCCCTCGCTGGCGGTGCGTCCCCTCGGGGGCCGGGGTGACTCACACCGCTCGGGAAGGCGCGTGCGAGGTGCGCCCGAGCAGCCACCACGCCATGCCGCCCACTGGGGGCAGGAGCAGGCAAACAGCGGCCCAGCCGAAGGCTTGTTGCCGAAAGGCCTGAAGGATGGGGACGAGCACGAAAACCACGAACCCCACGAGCATGATCGCGGCGATGACTAGGGATGCGGCGTCCGGAAGCAACCAGTTGGTCGACTCACTCTGCGCCGCGACGAATTGCCTGCTCATGCGCTACCTCCCGTGGACCAACATTCAACAACCACGGCATTTCGCCGGCGCGCCGATGCAACTTCACCGGCCGTTGGGGCGGAGGGGGAGCGATTCCCCCCATATGGCTGCACGAATGCTGAACCGTTTGCCTGTTGCGGCCTCGCGCTAGGCGGGGACCGAGTCGGTTCCGGAGGAACGGTTCAGCATTCGTGCAGCTACTGCCGATTCCGCCGCGGAAGAAGTGCCCGGTCGCGGTGTTTTCGGCGGAAGAAGTGCCCGCTCAGCGGAAGGCTGCGCAGGCCGCAATCCCCGCAACGGGGTCGACGACTACGACTCGCAATTCGCCCCGTTGAGCCCCGCGGCGAGGTCGGCTGTGACGGCAGAGGCTGACTGAATGCGGCCAATTCGGGACACGCCTGCACCAGCCCACACAACCCGGAAGTCGAGGTCACCCGACAGATCCGCCGAGCGGTAGCGGTCCTGCCGCTGGGCGACTTCGGCTTCGGAAGCCTGACTGCCGGCCCACCACTCCGTGGCGCTGTTGTGGAGCGCACGTCCGTTGTAACCCTCGGGCCAGAGCGGGCCACGCAAGTGGTCGAAGGCGGACGTGCGGGTCGTCGCGTCGGACCCAGCCTCGACGAGCCGCCGTTTGGCGGCTGGGAGATCGAGGGCTTCGTCGGTGGCGTAGAAGCGCGTTCCCACCAGCACTCCGGACGCGCCCCGCGCAACGGCTGCCGCAACGTCGGACCGCGTGGTGATGCCGCCTGCGGCGAGCACCGGCATCCGACCGGCGAGCTCAACTACCGCGGGCAGCAGGTCGCGCAACGGGCGCCCACTCTGCCCATGCCCTCCCGCCTCCTCGCCCTGAGCGATGACGGCATCTGCTCCTGCCGCCAGTGCGCTCCGGGCTTCTTGAGGAGTGTTGATCTGCACCAGCGACCGCCCGCCGCGGGCGCGCACTCGATCGATCACGGCTGCCGGGTCGCCGAAGGCGAAGCAGAAGGTGCGCACTCCCCAGTTCATCAGTTCGTCGACCACCTCGACTGCGTCCGGGATGACCCACAAGATCAGGCCGACACCCACTCTCGGGTTGGCCGCGATCTCCCACTCGCGGCGCATCCACGCGCGGTCGCCGTAGCCTCCCCCGATGAGGCCGAGTCCACCTGCCTCTGTCACCGCCGCGGCGAGACGCCCGCCGGAGATCTTCGCCATCGGCGCACTCACGACGGCGTGGCGGAGGCCGAAGAGCTCAGCGAAGCTGGCTGGGGTCACGCCTTGTTGCGCTCTCGAAACTCGAGCACCGGCAAGCCGCCGATGCCCCAGTCTTCGAACTTCACTTCGTCGATCACGACGACGGTGGTGGCGGGATTCTTGTTCAGCACGCGCACGAGCAGGTCGGTGACCCCGGCGATGAGCTCGCGCTTCTGCTCGGCAGTGACCCCTTCATCGGTGATCTTGATGTTCACAAATGGCATGCGTCCATCATCGCGGATCGCTGTTTGGGCCCGGGGTGAATCACCGCGCGGCGTGGCGACTGCCAACCGAAGACCGGCGGGGCGGAGGGAGGCTGCACGAATGCTGAACCGTTTGTCTCTTCGGGCCTCGCGCTAGGCGGGGACCGAGTCGGTTCCGGAGGAACGGTTCAGCATTCGTGCAGCTACTGCCGATTCCGCCGCGGAAGAAGTGCCCGGTCGCGGTGTTTTCGGCGGAAGAAGTGCCCGGTCAGCGGAAGGCGGCGTGGCCGGTGAGGGCCTGGCCGATGACGAGCGTGTGCATCTCGACGGTGCCTTCGTAGGTCAACACCGACTCTAGGTTGTTGGCGTGCCGGATCACTGGGTACTCCAGCGAGATGCCGTTGGCGCCGAGGATCGTGCGCGAGGTGCGGCAGATCTCGATCGCCTCCCGCACGTTGTTGAGCTTGCCGAGGCTGACCTGCTCGGGTCGCAAGGTGCCGGCGTCCTTGCGGCGGCCGAGGTGCAGCGCGAGGAGTTCGCCCTTGACCTGCTCGAGCGTCATGTCGGCGAGCTTCTGCTGGGTGAGCTGGAAGCCCGCAATCGGCTTGCCGAACTGGGTGCGCTCCCCGGCATAGCGCAGCGCCGCCTCCAGCGAGGAGCGCGAGGCGCCCATGGCGCCCCAGACGATCCCGAAGCGCGCCTCGTTGAGGCAGGACAGCGGTCCCTTGAGCCCGCGCACCTCGGGCAGCATCGCGCTCGCCGGGAGCCGGACGCCGTCCAACACAAGCTCGGCGGTGACGGACGCGCGCAGCGACATCTTGTGCTTGATCTCCGGGGCAGAGAAGCCGGGCGTCGAGGTCGGGACGACGAAGCCGCGGATGCCGTCGCCCTCGACCTGCGCCCAGACGACGGCCACGTCGGCCAGCGTGCCGTTGGTGATCCACATCTTGCGGCCGTCGAGGATCCAGTCGGAGCCCTCACCCGTTCCGTCCCGCCGCGCGCGCGTGCGCATCGACCCCGGATCCGAGCCGTGGTCGGGCTCGGTCAGCCCGAAGCAGCCGATCGCCTCGCCCGCGGCCATGCGCGGCAGCCACTCCTGCTTCTGCTCCTCGCTGCCCCAGCGCCAGATCGCAAACATCGCCAGCGATCCCTGCACCGACACCATCGACCGAATGCCGGAGTCGCACGCCTCCAGTTCCAGGCAGGCCAAGCCGTAGTCGACGGCCGACATCCCCGCGCAGCCATAGCCCTCCAGATGCATGCCGAGCAGGCCCATCTCGCCAAACGACCTCATCAGGCCGCGCGGGTCGTCGATCTCGCCCCGCTCAAACCAGTCGGCGACATAGGGCTGGGCGACCTGATCGACCAGATTGCGCACCGCACCGCGGATGTCGCGCTCCTCGGCGGTCAGCATGTCGTCGATGCCCGCGGGGTCCTCGATGTTGAAGGGGGGCAGTTCGGTGGGGGTGCTCATGGCTGGTGTGTTCCTTCGGTTTGGGTCGCTTCTTGCGTCGATGGGTATGC